>NZ_NCII01000104.1 GCF_002256775.1 Novosphingobium sp. 17-62-19
GCGAAACTGACCGGACACTACAGCGCTTTATCGATTAGCGCGTGTCCGGTCAGCTTCGCTACCGGCAGAACCTACACCACGTACCGGGACACGACCCCCGGTTGCGCAGTGGAAGTGATACGGGCGCGTGTTGAAGCGGGCCGCGCCGAAGCGCAGTTGCTGATCGAAGCGGCCAAGGCAAAGGCCTTTGGCAAGATTATCGTCGCGGCGGTGCTGGAAAGCCTCGCGCGGGTGCTCCCCTGTGCACCCAGAATGCGTGCATCGATCGAGGGATGGCCGGGCGATCTGGCAGGCGCAGGCGTAATCTTTCGCATTAACGCGGGGCTGCACGCGCTGGCGCGTTCCGGCCGTCACGCCGGTTTGCAGAAACTCTATCGCGCAGCCGAGGCCGGAGACCTGCCCGGACCAGTCCGGCTGGATGCCGTGCTGATTGATGTGCTGGCGCGCCACACGCCGGACCTCCTGCAATGGATGTCCGGCCCTACACAGACCAACGAGGTTGCCCGCGCCGCCGGTTTTGTTGCCGCATTGCTGGAACTCAATGCACGCGCACAGCACCCGTGCGAACTGCTCGAATTGGGGACGAGCGCCGGGCTGAATCTCAACCTTGCGTACTATGGCTGCGAGCTTGGCGGCACGCAAAGCGGCGATCCGCTAAGCAAGGTGCAGATTGTGCCGCGCTGGCAAGGGCGCAGGCCGCCAGCGGTCCCCCTGGTGGTTGAACGCGCAGCCGGGGTTGATCTCAGCCCGCCCGATATCCGTGATGATGATGATTGCGAGCGGCTCCACGCCTACATCTGGGCCGGTGAGAGCGAGCGGACGGAGCGGCTGCGCGCCGCCATCGCCATTGCGCGCGATCATCCGCCACATGTCGATACCGGCCTTGCCAGCCGTTGGCTGGCCCGCCAACTGGCGCTGCCGCAGCGGCACGGCACGCGCCGCGTGGTGGTGCATTCGATGGTCGTGCAATATATGCCCGAAGTGGAGCGTGCAGCGGTCGATGCCGCACTTGCTCTTGCCGCTGCTGCCGCCACGCCAGACCGGCCATTGGCCCGGATCGGCATGGAATGGAGCGCGGATCGCAGCACGGTGGAATTGTGTGTCACGTCATGGAATGGCACCAGCACCGCAGGCAGAACTGTGGTGGTCGCCCATTGCCATCCTTATGCAGAATGGTTCGATTGGCACGGCCTCTCTGCCGGATAAGGCCAGCCGCTGCTATGCACGGCGTGAACGGTGTGCAAATGGTCGCTCATTTTCAAATCGGGATTTGGGCATGACCGCTGCAGGGGGCACTCCGGCTGCATACAACCGTATCGATCCACGCGCGCTGGCAACCTTCTGGCGGGTGTGCGAAACCGGTTCCATCACTGCTGCGGCGCGCGTGCTGAACCTTTCGCAGCCATCGGTTTCCAGCACGATTGCCTTGTTGGAACAGCGCCTTGGCGTTGTCCTGTTCACACGCTCACGCAGTGGAATTGTGCTCACGCGTGAAGGCGAAGTGCTGCGCCAGCGGGCCGAAACGATGGTCCGCCTGCTTGAAGCCGCCAGCAACGAGGTCAGCCATGCCGCGCGTGGTGTTGCCGGCCCATTGCGCATTGGCGGAACGCCCGGCGCGCTGGTCAGCCTACTGCCCGCTGCCGTTGCGAGCCTGGAAGAAGTCGTCGGTCCTTTCGCGCTGAGCGTGATTGAGCGACCGGATTCGCAGCTTGCCGATCACTTGCGTTCCGGCGCTATCGACCTTGCCTTTGTCACCACCGAAATCGAAGCCTGCCCGGCCGATCTGGTAGAGGTTACGGCGGCGCGTGATCCCTTTGCACTGATCGTGGGTTGTCGCCATGATGATCTGGAGGATCTTGTTTCGCTGCGCGATGTGGCAGACCTGCCGTGGGTACTGCCCGAGGCACAGGGCGCATTCCGCCGTCAGGTTGATGCGTTGTTCCTCAATGCCGGTGTGCCCGTGCCGCAGAACGTGATCCGTTGCGATTCCCTGCTGACGACCAAGGCGATCGTGCGCCACAGCGATCGGGTCACCGTTCTGCCGCGCACCGTTGCGGGGGCCGAATTGACAGTTGGCGTGCTGCGCGCCGTAACCGTGCGCGAAGCCACGTTCGAGCGCAGCGTTGGCATCCGCTATCTTGCGCAGCAGGAACTTCCGCCGCTGGGTCGCGCCTTGCTGGACATCCTCACCAGCGCGTGAAGACGGGTTGGAACGTCAGCGCCCCACAACCACGAACGGTGCCCACAACGCAGGGTCACGCAGCGCTTCATCGCGCCCCTTTGCCATCGCCAGCATTGCCCGCTGGAGTGCCGATGCCGGATCGCTTCCCCGCGCGTACTGGGACAGCGTCGCCACCGAAAGCCGCGCAGCCACGTCATCGCGCACTGCCCAGTGCGATACCAGCAGGTTACTTGCCCCGGCATGAAGAAAGGCGCGCGCCAAACCGCTGAGGCCGCTGCCATCGACGCCCGATCCAGCGGCAGTGTTGCACGCAGAAAGCACCACCCATGCCCCGGCCAATCGCAGATCCAGGATTTCGTCCGCCGTGAGCAGCCCGTCCCCATCGTCTGTCGGCGTGAGCACGAGTGCTGGTTCGTGAAGACCGTCAATCTCTCCGGCAACCAGGCCGTGGGTGGACAGAGCCAGAACATCGATCCGTCCAAGGTCCGCCCCGCGCAAGGCTGACTCGGTGGCCTGTGCGCCGGTCAAGACCGTGCTGTCCACGGCGCCAAGCGCCTGGCCCAGCGCAGCCAGTTCTCCGGCGCTGGCGGGTAGGGGCGGAAGATCGGCAAGGTGCTGTGCGTTTGCGGCAGAGCGGAAGGGCGTTGCGCTGGCGAGCTGCACTTCTGCGCCGAGACGCGGAGCGCCGAGTGCAAGGAACCCGCGCGGCTTTTCCGTGGATGTCTGGCGCTTGGCATGGAGTGTGGCAAGGCTGGGAAGCGTGACAAGCGCATGGTCTTCAACCAGCCAGTGTGGACGATCTGCAGTGCCTGCCGCTAGCACGGCGAAGGGCAACGCCGAAAATGCGCCACCGCTGGAGACAAGCAGCCGCTTGCGCTTGCCGACCACACCGGCGATCGCTGCTGGCAGGACCATCGCGCGCAGTTCCGCGCTGGCGGCATGATCAAAGTATCCCGGTGTTTCCAGCCCCTTGCGCAATCGCTTGACCAGTGCACTGGCTTGGCGTGTGGACCCGCTGCGAACCACGACAGCTTGTTTGCCATTGGCGGCAAGAACCACCAACCCCTGCGGCCCCGGCGCTACGATCAGCAGTGCCTCGTCCTTGTCCAGCAGCGCTTGCGCAGCGGGTAGGGTCAGGCGCTCGCTCGCCTCACTAAGGGCAAGTTCAGGCGCGGTTTCAGCCAGTTGTCGGGTGAGAGCGTCAAGCCGCGCAGTGGCGGCGCGACGGTCGTCGTCAAGCGCTGCAAGGCGCTCTGCCGACGTGCCCTGACCTGCAAGGCGCAATTGCTTGTCGAGCAAGGTCTGCACAGAAACGGCGGCGTCCTGTTGCTCTCGCAACAAGGCGGCCTTGGCAGGATCGAGCGCGGCCATGCGGCGCGTGGCGGCGCGGGCAGCAATTCCTGCCGAGCCTTCGACCACGGGCTGTGCCAGCATGAAGGCGGTTGCGGCATCGCCCGATACGGCAGCAGCTTCCAACGCCCAGCCAAATCCGGTGCGCAACGATCGGTCGAGCCCTGACCGGCGCGCGCCGGTGGCTTCCAGTTCACGCAGGCGGGCGTCGAGGCCTTCGGCAGCAGCGCGGGCATGAGTCAGCCCGGTTGCGGCATCACCGGCCAGGGCCGTGAACGCGGCAAGGCGTGCTTCGCCCACCAGCGAAGCGTTGTCGGCCATCATGCCGCCTGCCTTGCGCAATTCCTGCGCGCTTTGCTGCACCATTTGCGCCCGTGCCGCATCGCCTGCTTCAAAGGCAGCAATGGCAAGCCGGTCTTCGCCTTCGATCCGGTCCCGGTGGTGCGGCGGATATCGGCGGCTGCGCACTTCGGATACCGCAGAATACTCCGCCAGTGCACGCGCCGCATCGCCCTCTGCGGAGAACGTCACGGCCAGGACATCGCGTGCCAGCAGCGATCGGTCTGCTTCGGGGCCAAGGTCTTGTACCATCTTGTCAGCAGCGGCGCGGGCAAGGTTCTGCGCTTCGGCAACCTTGTCATTGGCGGCCAGCACATTGGCCAGCGTGGCCAGATAGCTCAGCGTCTGCTGGCTTTCGCCAAAGCGGGCATAGGCCAAGTCCATGGCCTTGCGTGCCACGTTTTCGGCCTCGTCCAGTCTGCCAAGATCCATCAGCACACGCGCCATTGTGTTGAGATTTACGGCAAGGAAGGGGTGGCTATCGGGCAGGAAGCTTTCAAGCTCTGCCTGCGTTTTGCGCCCTTCCTCCGCCGCTTCCTCAAGCCGCCCGGATGAATAGAGGAACGTTACAAGATTGGCGAAATGCGGCGCAGCATTGGCAGGAATGGGGGAGAGTTGCCGATTGATGGCAATGGCCTCGCGCACGCTGGCGATGGCCTCGTCCGTCTCGCCATTGCGGATTTGCGCATTGGCCAGATTGGACCATGCCGCCGCAAGATTGGTGCTGGGCTGCCCGCCTGAAGTGGCGATCTGCCAGGCAAGCACCCGCTGGCCAAGTGCGGTGGCCTTGTCGAACTCGCTCAGCGTCAGGTGCATCACCACCTGCGCATTGGCAATCAACATACGCCGCTCGCGCCATTCCGGCCCTGCGGCATCAAGCACGGCAGCGATGCGTTCAAGCCGGGCGGCCCCGCCCTTTACATCGCCTTGCAGGTAGTCTGCCGTGGCCTGCTCGGCTTCGAGCCAGGCAAGTTGCGGATGACCTTCGGGATAGAGCGTGCGGCCAAACGCCAGTACCTGCTCAAAAGCCTGCCGGTAGGCGGCGGGATTGGCCGCTTCGTCCAGCGCATCGGCGGCGGCAAACATTGCGTCCAGCCTTGCGCGTTGGTCTGCCGTAGGTTCAGCATGGGCCGGTGCGCACGCCAGCGTCAGCGCGGCAAGGGCAATAGACGCGCGCGCGCCGGTTCCGTTTATCCTTCCCATCGCCCGAACATCGCGCAAGGTCAGCGCGATGGCAAGCGGCCTAACCGCCGAGCAGCGGCACAAACACCGCCCATGCCACCAGCGGCCCAAGCCCCACGATGATCACGGCATAGCCCAGCAGCTTGCGCAACATCATCGGGCGCTCCGCCTCGGGTGAATTGCCGACGATCAGCGCTCCGTTGGTGGAAAACGGTGACGTGTCGACAATGGTGTTGGCGATGCACAGCGCCGAAATTACCGCCATGACCGAGAGCGTTGACCCTGCCAGCAAAGGCACCGCCAGCGGGATCATCACGCCCAATAGCGCGGTGGAAGATGCAAAGGCGGAAACCACGCCTGCAAGGTAGCACAGCAGCAGCACGGCCAATGCGGGCGATCCGACCTGCCCGATCAGATCACTGACCGCTGCCAGCGTGCCAAGCTTTTCCATCAGGCTTACATAGATGACGATGCCCGAAATCAGCAGGATCGTGGACCAATCCACCTGTTTCAGCGCCCCGTCCTGCGTGCGTGGGGCTGCCATGGCAAGGGCGATGATGACGAGCAGGGCCATGAACCCGATGTCGACCCTGAACAGGAGCGCGCCGGTGGCCAGCGCAGCAAGGCCTGCCAGAGTCCACGCTCCGTCTTTGCCCAGCGCGGGTGGCGGTTCGGCATGGGCTTCGTGGGTCACACCGGCGGCAGCCTCGCGCCGGGCGTAGAAGGCCCAGATCACCAGCGCGAGCGCACCGTTAAATGCGGCGCTGGCAAGGAAAAGGTACATCGGGTCCGGCGCAATCCCGCTGGATGCAAGCACCTTGTTGGTGATGCCGCCATAAATTGAAATGGGTGAGAACGCGCCAGCCTGTGCGCCGTGGACCACCAGCAAGCCCATCATCAACGCCGAAAAGCCATGGGTCCGGGCAAGGCGCAGGGCGATGGGGGCAACCACCGCAACGGCAGCGGGACCGACTGCGCCCACCGCGGTCAGCGTACCGGCAACTAGGAAGACCAGCGCGGGCAGCAGGCCGGTGTGCCGCCCCAGCAGGCCTGCTGCACGTGTCACCAGCCAGTCGATCGCGCCGTTGCGGCTGGCAATGCCGAACAGGTAGGTGACGCCCAGCAGCGTGAGGAACAGGTCGGTGGGAAACCCCGCCAGCACTTCCTTCACCGACAATCCGCCGACGAATACGCCAAGCCCAAGCGCGGCAGCAAGGCCGATCAGGCCCATGTTGACCGGCAGCCACATGGCGGCAACGAAAATTGCGATCAGGATGGCGACCGAAAGCAGGATCATCGTATCGTCCCCCAAACCGAACTTTTTATGTCTTGGCGAACATCTTGCCATATGTTTCACGCAGCAGGGCTTTTTGCACTTTGCCCATAGCGTTGCGCGGCAGTTCATCGACAGTCACCACCGCGCGCGGCAGCTTGAACCGGGCGAGCCGGTCCTTGAGCGCATCGAGGATTGCGGTCTGGTCCACCCCGGTGTCTGTCACTTTTACCACCGCGACCACCGCCTCACCCATATCGGCATAGGGCACACCAATCACCGCGCTTTCCGAAATTCCGGGAATTTCATCCAGCGCGGCCTCGACTTCGGCGGGGTAGATATTGAAGCCGCCCGCGATGATCAGATCCTTGGCGCGGCCAACGATGTGCACGTAACCGTCCGCATCGATAAAACCGAGGTCGCCGGTGATGAAAAACCCGTCGGCGCGGAATTCCTCGGCGGTCTTTTCCGGCATCTGCCAATAGCCGCCGAACACGTTGGGGCCTTTGACCTCGATCACGCCGATGTCGCCCTGCGGCAGAATGGCGGCAGTCTCCGCGTCCGCAATGCGCAGGGCAACATCGGGCAGGGGGAAGCCGACGCTACCGGGCTTCCTGACACCATCATAAGGGTTCGACGTGTTCATGTTGGTTTCGGTCATGCCATAGCGTTCAAGGATGGCTTGGCCGGTCAAGGCACTGAAGTCCTTGTGCGTTTCGGCTGAAAGGGGGGCTGACCCGGAAATGAAAAGGCGCATCCCCCCTGCCAGTTTACGCGTGAAGCCGGGGTTGGCCAGCAGGCGGGTGTAAAATGTGGGAACACCCATCAGCACCGAGGCCTGCGGCATCAGGCGCACCAGTGTATCGGCATCGAACTTCGGCACGAAGATCATCGCCGCCCCTGCCGCGATGACCGTGTTGGTCGCCACGAACAGGCCGTGCGTGTGGAAGATCGGCAGGGCATGAAGCAGGCGGTCGGCGGCGGTGAAGCGCCAGTATTCCAGCAATGTCAGCGCATTGGAGGCAAGGTTGGCGTGGCTCAGCATCGCGCCCTTGCTGCGCCCGGTGGTGCCCGAAGTATAGAGAATGGCGGCAAGGCCGTCGGGTTCGGCGGAGGCGTGGTCAAAGCTCTCAGGCTGTCCGGCAGAGACATCAACCAGTGAACCGCCCGTGCCATCCGCATCAAGCGTGAGCAGCGCGGGGACGCCAAGTTCGGTACAAAGCGCGGACATCGCCGGTTCGTCTGCCGGGCGGCACAGCACCAGCGCCGGGCGGGCATCGCCCACAAAATAACGCACTTCGCCAATGGTATATGCGGTATTGAGCGGCAGATAGACCGCGCCTGCCTGCAAAGCAGCAAGCCAGGTCAGCAGCGCGGTTTGTGATTTTTCCACCTGTATGGCGATGCGATCACCCACTTGCACGCCGTTTGCGCGAAAGGCATGGGCAAGCTGCGCCGAACGCGCGCGGGCACCGGCATAGGTCAGCACGGCGCCGTCCTCACCGATCAGAAACGGCGCGTCCGGCGTCGCGTCACAAACGGCGCGAAACAGTGAAAACATATCTGGCGTGGCGGAACTGGCCAATGTGCGACCCCTGAACGTGAATATGAACTGGTGGAAATCGACGAACTGCGCGTACGTCCTGTCTGACATGCAACAAGGGCAGATCCAGAGCAAGGCCCGGTAGGCAGCTGCCTGATGAGCGATTGAAGCCGTGCCAAGTTTGTCGGTCTGACAGATCAACATTGTTGGCGTGATTCGCATTGCTTATTGTGAACGATCACAATCAACTGGCTGTATACACCCAACCTATCCCTAAACATAGGCTTGGCCTTGATTGTAGCTGCAAATTGCCCATCTGGCCATTTTCTGACTTGCGCTGTCAAAACGGCCATGTAAGTTTAGCACCATAACGATCGTGAGCACAGCGTGGCCGCGAGTGGGAGGGGAAGCTAAAAGAGGTCGCGTTTCAATGCGGCTGCCCTCTCACTTTTGTCAGCGCTGTCTAATGACCGACAGATGTTGCTTTGAGGGAGAGAGCATGAGGAAGCTGAAATTTGTGTGTCTGGCGTCGGCTGTCGCGCTGGCATCAACGCCCGCTTTTGCACAAGAAGCGCAGGAAGCAGAAACGCAGGTGATCAACGATGGAGACATCGTCGTCACCGCCAACCGCACATCGTCTTTGCTGTCCAAAACGCCGATCGCAATGTCGGCTGTGGGGGGCGAGGATCTGATCGCCGCGGGTATCACCAACCCGACCCAGCTTGAAGAAACCATTCCCAATCTTTCGATCGTGCGCGGCAACGGGCTGCAGATCACGATCCGCGGTGTGACCAGCACCGATGGCACCGAAAAGGGCGATCCTTCGGCCGCGTTCATGGTCAACGGCGTCTATCTTGCGCGCCCACAGGCACAGGAAGTTTCCTTTTTCGACATCGAACGCATCGAAGTGCTGCGTGGGCCGCAAGGCACACTGTATGGTCGCAACTCGACCGCTGGTGTGGTCAACATTCTGACCGCCCAGCCCAAGTTCGAATTAGGCGCGCGTGCCGATGTGGTCTATGGCAATTTCAACGCCCTGAACGGTACTGTCGTGCTCAACGTGCCCGCCAGCGACACGCTGGCCTTCCGCGTCGCAGCGAACCTGGATCAGCGCGACAACTACATTTCAGATGGCGCCCCGAACGACAACGTCAAGCTCGACAAGTTCAAGAACAACAAGTCGGTCCGCCTGTCCGCGCTGTGGAAGCCCACGCCGGATCTCAGCCTGCTGCTGATGGGCGATTACAGCTGGGTGAAGGGCAACCCGACCAACGGCGTGCCGCCGGGCCAGTTCTATGGCAATATCACCAGCGGTGTGCGGCCGACGTTTGACGCGCCCACGTACCTTGGCCTCGATCCTGATGTCGCTCGTCGCCTGAACAACCCTCAGGCCCAGCAGGCTTTCCGCGACAGCGAGGAGCGGGGCGTAATGGGTGAGCTCAACTATTCGATGGGCAACCTCACGCTGACCTACCTTGGTTCGTATCGCGAATCCGATCGTACCGAGTTCAGCAATGCTGCCAACGGTGCCTTCTCGGCCGACTTTGCGGGAACATATTGGCAGACCTCGCAGGAAGTGCGCCTTGCCTACAGCGATGGTCCGTTGCAGGCGCAGATCGGTGGTTACTACTTCAAGGAAAAGTCGGGTATCGCCTTCTTCCTCAACAACCTGCTCGGCCCAAATACCCGCTTCGGCTTTCCGCAGGACCCAACCATTGCCGAAAACAAGTCTGCGTTCGGTCAGGTCACCTATGAAGTCGTCCCTGATCTGCGGATCACAGGCGGCGTGCGCTATTCGCACGATCTGAAGTCGCGCAAGGGCCAGACGGTCGTCGATACATACGACAGCATCGGCAATTCCTACAGCATCGGCAATTTCATCAGCCGTCAGGTCAACCAGATCAACGATGCGAGCCGTACGTTCAGCGAAGTCACATGGCGCGCCGGTGTCGATTACGACAGCCCGCTGGGCCTCGTCTTTGCATCGGTTTCGACCGGGTACAAGGCGGGCGGCTTCAACGACGGTTGCGAAATTGGCACTGGTACGAATTGCGGTCTGCCTGCAGGCGCGCTGTACTATGATCCAGAAACGCTGACCGCCTATGAAGCGGGCTTCAAGTTCCGGTTCAGCCCGGCGTTCCGCCTGAATGGCACTGTGTTCCATTACGATTATCAGGGGCTGCAGCTTTCGCAGCTGTCCGACATCTGTGGCGGCCCTTGTCAGGTTACGACCAACGCCGCCAAGGCCAAAATCGATGGTGTGGAACTGGATGCTAATATCCAGCCGACTGATCGGTTTACCGTGCGTCTTGCGCTTAACTGGCTTGATGCGCGTTATGACCAGTTTACGCCGGACCCCGTCGTCAACTTTGCCGGTCGCCCGCTCAACCGCAGCCCCAAGTGGAGCTGGATCGCAGGTCTGAACTATGTCGTGCCGGTGGGTGAAGGCAAGCTGGTGGCCGATGCGCAAACGTCGTCGCGCAGCCGGTTTGAAGTGACCGATCTGGCCAACTTTGCGTATTTCTATCAGCCTGCGGCTACCAAGACCGACCTTTCGTTGACCTACAACGCGCCGGATGATCGGTTCTATGTCGCCGGGTTCGTCGAAAATCTGGAGAACAATCTGGTTGTCACCGGGGCTTCGACCGGCCTGTTCGGTGCAGTCACTTTCGCCGATCCGCGCACTTATGTAAGCGCCGACGGAAGGTGGCGTTGACGCGGCCTGTCAGGCTTTGCGGCGTGTCCGCGGCGCCCATTTTTTCGCGAGCGCTTCCAGCCTTGCCTCGA
>NZ_NCII01000105.1 GCF_002256775.1 Novosphingobium sp. 17-62-19
CGGGCTGAAAACTGAAGCGTGGCCGTTAAAGACGGCGCGCACCCAAGTCAACCTCGCGCTGACCAATCTGCTGCATTTGGCTGATCCGGCGCAGGATTTCGCCCCGATCCGCGTTCATCACTCTGACAGCCCTTGTGTGGGAAGCAAGCGAATGAACCTGAAACTCCCTATCGCCGCGCTGCTCGCGCTTCTGCCAGCGGTCTCTGTTGCCCAACCTATGGGCGGGCGCTGGGGAGGTGGCTCGATGATGGACCAGCGATTCGGTGGACCCTCACGCCAATCTGCGCAGCCATCCAAGAAGGTCGACGTGACCGCCTTCCAATCCGCCGATGCTGCCGCCTTGCTTGGCAAGGGTGCAATCACTGTCGCTGCCGCCAATGGCGCAGAAGCGGAATGGAAGCTGCCCGTTTATGAAGCTGCCGTCGTCGATCAACTGGCCAAGCTTGGCTACGAAACCGCCGTCAGCGGGGCGGAAAGCGGCCAGATAGCCCAGATCGGCATAACTCACGCGGTCGTCGTGCCCGAAGAGGAAAAGCGCAAGCCCGTCTCCGGCGCCATGGAAGTCGGCGTATCGAATCGCGGCAACTATCAGGCAATGGCGCTTAACATCGACCTGTCGAAGCCGCGCAAGGCCATCATCGCCACACGGCTCGATGTGCGCATCCGCGACAAGGTGACCGACCGCGTGCTGTGGGAAGGCCATGCCGAGGCCCAAACGCGCGAAGATGACGACGGGCTGGACAATGGCGCATTGGCAGCAAAGCTTGCCTCGGCACTGTTCGCCCGCTTTGCCGATGCACAAGTGGTGCAAACCGGCGGCTGATGCCCTGCTGTGCCCTTTGGCATTGCGGCGCGCAGGCTTAGGCCCCACCTTGGGTTCAAACAGATGGATGCTGGACAGATGAAACGCCTCACCGCCGCCCTCGCCCTCTCGGCCCTGACCGTCACGCCCGCGCTGGCCAAGCCAGCCCCGGTCGAAGTCACGCGCTTCCACACCCCCGAAACGCTCGCCCGGCTGAAGGGCGTGGCCGCTGTGGTGGAGCCTGCCCCCGGCAGCGATCCGAAGAGCCTTGAGGACAAGACCTGGCTCAGCGCCGTCCAGCGCGAACTCGGCGCCCAAGGCTTTGGCATCGCCACGCCGAACGCCACCGATGTCGTCGCCGAAGTGCTGGTCGAACGCGAAGTGCAGAAGCGCGAGCGCGGACGCGGCCCGGTGAGCGTCGGCGTAGGTGGATCGACCGGCAGCTTCGGCAGCGGGCTGGGCCTCGGACTCGGTTTCAATCTCGGCGGTGGGCCGAAGGACTTCGTGGTCACGCGCCTCTCCGTCCGCATTCGCGACAAGCGAACCGGCGAATCGCTGTGGGAAGGCCGCGCCGACAACCGCGAAAGTGCGAAAGCCAAGGAAGCCGCCATCGGCGAAGCTGCCCCGCGCCTTGCCCGTGCGCTGTTCGCGGGCTTCCCCGGCACCTCGGGTGAGACTATCAGCGTCAAATGAATGACATCCGCATCAATGCCGCGTTCGATTCCGGCAATATCGAAGTGCTCTCCGTTGCAGGAGCCAGCGCCAGCCTTTCCATCCGCAAGGACCGCGATTCGGACTTCTTTCAGTGGTTCCACTTCCGCGTCGATGGAGCGGCAGGGCGCGAACTGGAACTGAAGATCACCGGCCTTGCCAAATCGGCCTACCCCGGCGGCTGGCCCGGCTATCGCGCTGCATTTTCCGAAGACCGTGAATTCTGGGGCCGGACCGATACCACCTATGACCCGCGCGAGGCCGATGGCACGCTGACCATCCGCCACACGCCACAGGCCGGCACCTGCTGGTTCGCCTATTTCGCCCCCTATTCAATGGAGCGGCACCACGATCTGGTCGCCCAAGTCGCCGCGCAGCCAGGTGTTACCTATCGCTGCCTTGGCACCAGCATCGAAGGCCAGCCGATCGATTGCCTCGAAATGGGCGAAGGCGAAAAGCACGTGTGGCTCTATGCCCGCCAGCACCCCGGCGAATCGATGGCCGAATGGTGGATGGAAGGCGCGCTGGACATGCTCACCGATCCGGCAGACCCCCACGCACGCCGCCTGCGTCAGCTCTGCCGCTTCCACGTGGTGCCCAATGCCAATCCGGACGGTTCGTGCCGTGGCCACTTGCGCACCAATGCCGTGGGCGTGAACCTCAACCGCGAATGGCACGAACCCACGCCCGAACGTTCGCCCGAAGTGCTCGCCATCCGCAATGCGATGGACGAGGTCGGCTGTCACTTCGCAATGGACGTCCACGGCGACGAAGCGATCCCGCATGTGTTCATCGCCGGATTCGAAGGCATCCCTTCATGGACCGACGCGCTGGGTGAAAGCTACACCCGCTACCGCAGCATCCTCGAACGCCGCACCCCTGATTTCCAGACCAAGCGCGGCTATCCAACCGCCTCGCCCGGCCGTGCCAATCTCGCCATGTCCACCAATCAGGTGGCAGAGCGCTTTGGCTGCCTGGCGATGACGCTGGAAATGCCTTTCAAGGATAACGACGATCTGCCCTGCAATGAACAAGGCTGGAGTCCCGAGCGGTCAAAGCTTCTGGCGCGCGAATGCCTCACATCACTGCTGGAATGGCTGGAAGGGTAAACGCTTTTACCAGCCGTTAACGGAACAGGGCGCATGGCAGCGGCATGGCCCGCGCAATTGCCCTGATTCATACCACTGCTCATGCCCATCTGCTGGCCGATCTGCCACGCCGGATGATCGTGCTGGGTTGCGCAGCCGCGTTGATCCTCGCAGGACGCCCGCTGCCCTTCTGAGCGAGGCGCCATAGGTCCGTTACAGGATCTCCAGCACTTTTTCCTTCGGACGGCACAGGCGCACGCCCTTGTCGGTTTCCACCAGTGGCCGCTCGATCAGCTTCGGCTCTGCCGCCATTGCCGCCAGCACCGTCGCGTTATCGGCCTTCACAAGTCCGCGATCCTCGGCGTCGGTCCCGCGCAGACGCAATCCCTGCTGCGGC
This sequence comes from Novosphingobium sp. 17-62-19, assembly GCF_002256775.1. Classification (GTDB taxonomy): domain Bacteria; phylum Pseudomonadota; class Alphaproteobacteria; order Sphingomonadales; family Sphingomonadaceae; genus Novosphingobium. Next base: position 2,999 of record NZ_NCII01000105.1, read on the forward strand.
GTCATCCCGGCATCACGGTAGAGTTGCGCCAGCTTGTCCGCGCTGGGCGGCGTCTTGAGATACTCGACTACGGTCACCTCAGCACCCGCCCCCTGCAACATCGCCAGCGTGTTGCGCGAAGTCCCGCAGCCGGGGTTGTGCCAGATCGTCGCTTTCATAGTCTGCCTTCCAGAAAAATGAGCGGACTGTCTTAGCCTCCCGATCCAATCGCGCAACGCCGAGCCTGTTTGATTCGCATCAATGTTAATGCGACAAATTCGCATAAATATCCTTGCAAGTGACTTTGACTCGCAATAGTCGGCGTGACTGGAAATCATTATCGCATCGCCCAGCGCGCGAAATGATCAGGGAGAATTTGTGATCCACCTCGCCAGTCTGCTGCTCGCCGGAACCATGCTCGCGCCTGCGGTCGCATTTGCCGAAGACGTCGTGCCTGCCGATGCTGCACGCGAAGCAACGGGCACGGTGATTGTCGTCACGGGCACGGCAGACGGTTACCGACCGCTCGATGCCAACGCGGTCAAGACCCCCACGCCGCTGGTCGATGTGCCGCAGACCATCACCGTGCTCACGCGCGAACAGCTTGACGATCAGGGCATCACCCAGCTTGGCGATGCACTGCGCTATGTCCCGGGCGTCGTGCTCGGCCAGGGCGAAGGCCATCGCGACCAGATCAACCTGCGCGGCCAGAACACCACCGCCGACTTCTACCTCGATGGATTGCGTGACGACACGCAGTACTACCGCTCACTCTACAACATCGAACGCGTCGAAGTGCTGAAGGGTGCCAATGCGCTGCTGTTCGGCCGCGGCGGCGGCGGCGGCGTGATCAACCGCGTGAGCAAGACGCCAGACCTTGCAGGCACCAAAGGGCAGGCCAGCGCCAATGTCGACAGCTTCGGCGCTTTCGCGCTCGCGGCCGACTGGAACCAGCCACTCAGCGACATGGTCGGCGCGCGCCTCAACGCCACCTATGAGGAATTTGACAACCACCGTCAGGACTTCGAAGGCCGCTTCATCGGGGTGAACCCGACGATGGCCTTCCAGCCGGGCGATGCCACCCGCATCGAACTGGCATACAACTACGACGATGATCGCCGCACCACCGATCGCGGCGTCCCCTCGCGCAGCGGCAAGCCGTTGACCGGCTTTGACAATACCTTCTTCGGGCGGTCAGACCTGAACATCGCCACGGTCAAGGCGCACATCGCGCAGGCCCGGCTCGATCACGATCTGGCCGACAACCTCAGCTTCAACGTGCTTGGCCAGTACAGCCACACCGACAAGCTCTACGGCAACGTCTTTGCCAGCGGCCCGGTAAACACGGCGACCAACACGGTCGCGCTCGCCGGATATGAAAGTGGCACGGTGCGCGATAGCTGGGTGGGCCAGGCAAACCTTGTCTGGACCGGCCAGACCGGCGGCGTGGGCCACACCCTGCTCACCGGCTTCGAAGTGGCCGATCAGGACACGCTGGCCACGCGGCGCAACACCAACAACGGCACGGTCACGCTGGCCGAACGTCTGACCGTTCCCGCCTTCGCCTATAGCCCGCTTGCCACAAACAGCCGTACCGATGTGCGCACGCTCTCGGCCTACATTCAGGACCAGATAGAGCTTGCCCAGTTCCTGCAACTCGTCGCAGGCGTACGCTACGATGAATTCCGCATCACCGGGCGCAATGCCATCAACGGCGTCGGCGCATCGCGGACCGACCGCAAGTGGTCGCCGCGCTTCGGCGTGATCGTCAAGCCGCAGCCGAACATGAGCTTCTACGGCAGCTTCACCCGCACGTTCCTGCCGCAGTCGGGTGACCAGTTCGGCGCGCTCGACGCCACGCAAGCCACCCTCGCGCCAGAGCAGTTCGAAAATCTCGAGGCAGGCGTGAAGTGGGACGTGAACCCCGGCCTCGCCTTCACCGCCGCCATCTATCAGCTGGACCGTGACAATTCGCGCTTCAACAACCCGGTCACCGGCCTGCCCGAACTGTCGGGCAAGACCCGCGCCAAGGGTATCGAGCTATCGCTGGCAGGCCGCATCCTACCTCACTGGCAGGCGAGCCTCGGCTATACCCTGCAGGATGGCGAAGTCCGCTCGGCCACCACTGCCGCGCCTGCCGGTCGCAAGCTGTCGCAACTGCCGCGCCATCAGGCCTCGGCATGGACGCGCTATGATGTGACCGGCCAGATCGGCCTCGGCCTTGGCATCACCCACCAGTCGAAGAGCTTTACCACGATCAGCAACGGCGTGACGCTGCCCGCCTTCACCCGCCTCGATGCGGCAGTGTTCTACGATCTGTCGGAGAACCTCTCGCTGCAGCTCAACGTCGAGAACCTGACCGACACCGACTATTTCCCCGCCGCGCACACCGACAACAACATCTCGACGGGCGAGCCGATCAATGCCCGCCTGACCGTCCGCGCCAAATTCTGAGCTGACTAGCCCCCGCCGCGCCCTCTCCCACCCCCCTCCTCGGGAGGGGGCGCAAACCGGGCCTAACCAGCCCCCGGCGCCACAATCGCGGGCGGCGGCGCAGCACTGATCGTCTCCTCGCCGCGCATCACCCTCGCAGCGCGTTGGATGGCGCGGATCAGCCGGGGATAGACGCCGCAGCGGCAGATATTGGTGATGGCGCGCGCGATGTCCTCGTCCGCAGGGCTGGCATTGCTGGCGAGCAAGGCCGCTGCCGCCATCACGATCCCCGGCGTGCAGAACCCGCACTGGATCGCCTGTTCGGCCACCAGCGCCTGCTGCATGGGATGCGACCGGTCGCCCGACAGTCCCTCGATCGTGGTAACGTTTCGCCCCTCGGCCTCACCGAGCAGCAGCGTGCAACTCGGCATCGCCTGCCCATCGACGATCACCATGCACGCCCCGCACTCCCCTGTGCCGCAGCCATATTTGGTGCCGGTGAGGTTCGCCGCATCGCGCAGCGCCCACAGCAGCGGGGTATCGTCCTCAAGACGATACTGCACGGGCTGGTTGTTCACGGTGAGACGGGCCATGCCGTGCGCTTAGCCTGCCCGCGCCTTCCGGATCAATCCCGCCAGCTGCGATCGATCCGGTCAATCCGGCGCGTCCACGCTGCAAAGTCTGCCTCGCCCACGCGTCCGCCCGCATTGACCTGCCCCAAATCGCGCTGGTGAACTTTCACCACATCGTCACTCACCCGGATCGCCGGGCGGCCCATCGATAGCGTCGCCATCTGTATCTCGCAGGCGCGCTGCAAGCTCCATTGCGTGATGAACATCTGCGGCAGCGTGTGCGCCAGCACCACCGGCCCGTGATTCTTCAGCATCAGCACGCGCTTGTCGCCCAGATTTGCCAACAGCCGCTCCCCCTCCTCGGCCCGTACGGTCACGCCCTCGAAATCGTGATAGGCCAGTTGGCCGGCAAAGTTGCAGGCATAGAAGTTGATCGGCATCAGCCCTTCTTCAAGGCTGCACACTGCCATCGTCGCGGTTGTGTGCACGTGGCTGATCGCGTGTGCCCACGGCAGGTGCCGATGGAAATAGGCGTGTTGCGTAAAGCCTGCCTGATTCACCGGATAAGGGCTGTCATCGAGCTTGTTGCCATCAATGTCGATCTTGACGAGGTTCGACGCCGTAACTTCGCAATAAAGCAGCCCGAACGGATTGATCAGAAACGCATTCTCCTGATCCGGCACTTTCAGCGAGATGTGATTGTAGATCGATTCCGACCAGCCGAGGTGGTCATAGATGCGATAACACGCCGCCAGTTCCTGCCGTGCCTGCCATTCAGCATCGCTACATTCGATATTCGGCCTGATCAGGGTGGCCATTGCGCGCTCTCCGGGTATTATCGTTGCTATGTGCAACTTGTATCGCATGACCAGCAACGTGCAAGCCATCGCACACCTGTTCGGCCCGTTGTCCAACGCGCAGACCAACCTGCCTGCCTTCCACGAGATCTACCCCGATGCCGAGGCCCCGGTGCTGATCGCCCGCGCCCAGCAGCGCCGCCTCGGGCTGATGCGCTGGGGCTGGCCCCCGTTCGGCGACATCAAGCGCCCGGTCACGAACATCCGCAACCTCGCTTCACCCATGTGGCGCAGCGCGCTGGAAGACCCGTCGCGGCGCTGCCTCGTCCCCGTCACGCAGTTCTCAGAATGGTCCGCCACGCCCGATCCAGCGACGGGCCGCAAGCGCAAGCACTGGTTTGCGCTGAATGACCAGCCGCTGTTCGCCTTTGCGGGTCTCTGGCGTTCCACGGCAGAAGGCCCGCGCTTCGCCTTCCTCACCTGCGCGCCCAACGCCATTGTCGGACGCGTTCACCCCAAGGCGATGCCGGTGATCCTTGCCAGCCCCGAAGCCGCCCACCACTGGCTGACCTCCGAGGGCGATCTGGCCGCGCAGAGCCAGCAGCCCTTCCCCGATGCCCTGATGCACGAGGTCGAAGAAAAGGAAGAGCCGCCCCTGCCACCGAAACCGGAGCAGCAAAGCCTGTTCTGACCTCTACTTGAGATCATCGTTCCAGCGCCGCAACACCCGCCGCTCTACCGCACGAAACAGCGCGTCGAGGTCATCGGCTTCCACGTCGAGCGCCTCGTCCCAATCCGCCAGCACGGCATCCAGATCGGCCCGGTCATAGGTCACCGTGCGCAAGGGCGCGGGCTCCGGTGGAGCGGTTGTGCGGTGTGGCCAAGGGTGCCCGGTCATCGTGTTATAGAGCCAGCCCACGGCCACAATGCCCACCACGTTCAGCGCCAGCGGAGCCAGCGGCCCCGGCAACTCTGCATCCGGCGCAAATCCGGCCAAGGCGCCCAGTATGGCTGCTGCCCCGCCCGGCGGATGCGTGCACCGCGCCAGTGCCATCACCGCAATCGCCCCGCCTACTGCCACACTCACTGCCAACGGCGCGCCCAGATCTGCCCGCGCACAAAGCCAGCCCACCGCCATGCCAAGGCTCGCCGAAATCAGGTTGCCCCCCACCACAGACCAAGGCTGTGCCAGCGGGCTGGCAGGCACGGCAAACACCAGCACAGCCGATGCCCCGACCGGAGCCATGATCCACGGTAGTCCCGCATTGGCCGGAACCAGATGCCCCAGCAACGCCGCCAGCGCGATGCCCAGCACCGCGCCCACGCTTGCGCGGGGCCAGCCTGCCGGAACCCAGATCCTCTTTTCGCCCATCACTGGCAATTCCTCGGCCCGACGTGCTTGTCGCCACGCCCCTTGCGGGTCTAACCGGGCATCATGCAAGCCCCCCGGTTCCCAAAATTGCCGTTTGCCAGCACCTTGCCGTCGGCCCGCCCTCGTATTGCCGCAGTGATCGGGGCGATCCTGCTCAGCATCGTGGCCGTACTTTTCGCCCGCGCGGGAGAATGGGCGCAGATGCTGTTCGCAATACTGTTCCGGCGTGAACCCTATGCCCCGCTGATCCTGACCCCGCTGGTCTTTGCAGGCGTAGTCTGGGCCACGCGGCGCTGGTTTCCCGCTGCGCGCGGTTCGGGCATTCCGCAGGTCATGGCCGCAGGCCACAGCCCCACCACCGCCGCAAAAGGCTCCCTGCTCTCGCTGCGCAGCGCTGCAGGCAAGCTTTTCGGCACGACCGCGCTCCTGCTGGTTGGCGGCTCGGCCGGGCGCGAAGGCCCCACGGTGCAGGTCAGCGCCGCGCTGATGGTTGCTGTCCATCGCTGGCTGCGCGTGCCCGTCACCGCTGGCGTCATTATCGCAGGTGGCGCTGCGGGCGTAGCCGCGGCCTTCAACACCCCACTTGCCGGAGTGGCCTTTGCAATAGAAGAACTGGCCTCGGCCTTCGAACAGCGGCTTGCCGTCCTGGTCATGGCCGTGGTGATGATTGCGGGCGTCGTCAGCCTCGGCCTTGCCGGCGACTATGTCTATTTCGGCGCCATGGCCCAGCGCCTGCCGATTTCCGACCTGTTCGTGCTCGCCCCGCTCGCCGGGATCGTCGGCGGCGTTGCGGGAGGCCTGTTCTCGCGCCTGTTGATCGCCATGGCCGGATCGGAACATGGCGTTTTCACAGCCATGCGCGCACGCCCGATCCTGCTCGCCGCGGCCTGCGGCCTCGTCGTGGCGATCACCGGCATTGTCACCGAAGGATCAAGCTGGGGCACCGGCTATGACACCACGCGCCACCTGTTGGCAGGCGGCGATGCCTCGCTGCTGTTTGGCCCCGGCAAATTCGTCTCCACCCTCGCCACTGCGCTCAGCGGCGCGCCGGGCGGCATTTTCGCGCCCTCACTTTCGGTGGGCGCGGGCGTGGGCCAGCTGCTTGCCGCACTCTTTCCCGGCGATGCCCCTGGCGCGATCGTGGTGTTGGGCATGATCGGCTATTTCACAGGCGTTGTCCGCGCACCGCTCACAGCCTCGATCATCATCATGGAAATGACTGCCGACCGCACGATGGTTCTGCCGCTTTTTGCCACGGCCCTGATTGCCGATTGGGCCAGTGCCAAGGTGTGCAAACCAAAGCTGTACCACACGCTGGCCAAACAATTCACGCCCGCCAGCCAAAACGCATGAAAAAAGGGGCCGGTCCAAAGACCAGCCCCTTGATTCTGTTCGACCGAGGTCGAGCCGATTGGCGTTTCGATAACGACCAGTCGAAGCGCGATTAGCGCTTCGAGAACTGGAAGCTCTTGCGCGCCTTGGCCTTGCCGTACTTCTTGCGTTCCACGACGCGAGGGTCGCGGGTCAGGAAGCCGGCAGACTTCACGGCGCTGCGCAGTTCCGGTTCGAACTTCGACAGGGCCTGAGCGATACCGTGCTTCACAGCGCCGGCCTGGCCCGAAAGACCACCACCCTTGACGGTGCAAACGATGTCGTACTGGCCTTCACGACCAGCGACTTCGAACGGCTGGTTGATCACCAGACGCAGGGTCGGACGAGCGAAGTACACTTCCTGATCGCGACCATTGACGGTGACCTTGCCCGAGCCGGGCTTCAGCCACACGCGGGCCACGGCGTCCTTGCGGCGGCCAGTGGCATACGAACGGCCCTGCGCGTCAACTTCGCGCGGACGGATCACGGCAGCGGGACCAGTGCGGATGACCGGAGCGGCCACTTCACCAGCTTCGGCAGGAGCAGCAGCAACCGGTGCGGCAGCCGTCAGATCCTTCAGATCCGACAGGCTCGATACGGTGTTTTCGGTTTCGGACATGGTTTACGCCCCCACCTTGTTCTTGCGGTTCATCGAAGCGACGTCGAGCGCCACCGGCTGTGTGCCGCCATGCGGGTGTTCGGTCCCGGCATAGAGGTGAAGGGCGCGCATCTGCGCACGGCCAAGCGGACCACGCGGAATCATGCGTTCCACCGCCTTTTCAAGCACGCGCTCAGGGAAGCGGCCGCCGAGGACCTTGTCCGCGGTCACTTCCTTGATGCCACCGGCATAACCGGTGTGCTTGTAATAGATCTTGTCCTTGAGCTTGTTGCCCGTCAGACGCACCTTGTCGGCATTGATCACGACAACGTGATCGCCGCAATCGACGTGTAAGATGCCAGTTCTTTACCACCTCGGCCGGTTTGATCGACCGGGTGACCTTGCTCAGTGCCTTCATGGCGCTTCGGTTCCTTCGGATTTCGGTTCGTCGATCCGGGCGGGAATCCGCTTGCATCACGACGAAGGAAGTGGGCCTTTGTTGCATACGGCCTGCAGAGTCAAGCAAACTGCGGGTTTTTGGAGAGGTAAAATAATACCGTTACATTCCAAGGTCGGCATAGTGGGCGCCTGAGGCTGGCACTGACGAGGCTGTTCAAGATGGCAATTGGCCGTTCAGCCGATCTGGATGCTGCCCATGTTGAACAGCGCAACGATCACAGCGACCGTTGCCTCCGCCCCCAAGTCTGACGGAGCGATCATCATGTCATCCAGCGCGCACAAGCGTTCGGCGAAAAGGGCGCTCTCACCCGAACACGCATGAGATTGCCCGTCGACGAACAGCATCACGGACCCTGCACCCTCACGCACAAAGGAAAACCGGCTTGCCGGGTTACGCACCAAAGGCACCGGCGCCGACACCAAAGCCCGAAGATCAGCGGCGGTGATCGATTCTTCCGGCGACCAGTCGATCTCCGCGTTCTTGGGCGTGGAGTTGTACTCCCCGAACCATCTTGCGAAGGCGGCGCGGTCCAGCAGCTTTTCGGTGACCATTGCGTGCAGATCGTCGATGGCCTGCCCGCTGATCTCGCCGGGGTTGCTCTGCAGCGTCAGGGCGGGGTCGGCATAGCGACGGTCGCTCTCGGCCTGCTCCACCAGATGCTCGGCCCATTGCACCAGCAGTTCATCGCGTGACGGCGCGCGGAAACCGATGGAATAGGTCATGCAATCGTCGCCGATGGCCACGCCGTTGTGCGCAATTCCGGGCGGCACATAAAGGACATCGCCGGGTTCGAGAATCCATTCCTGCACCGGTTCGAAGTTCGCTAGCAGCCGCAGGTCATCGTGCGGGAGCAATTCGGTCGCATCGTCGCACAGCCCGCCGATCTGCCACTTCCGCCGCCCGAGGCCCTGCACCAGGAACACATCGTACTGGTCAAAATGCGGCCCCACACCGCCCTGATCCACGGCGTAGCTCACCATCACATCGTCGATCCGCCAGTTGGGGATGAAGCGGAACGTATCGATCAATGCACTCACATCGGGCACGTGATGGTCCACGGCGTTGACCAGCAGCGTCCACGGCGCATCGCCCAGCTTGCCAAACCGGCTCTCGGCAAATGGCCCGTGTTCCATGACCAGCGTGCCATCAGCCTGCCGGATGAGGCGTGATTCGACGCCTTCTTCGCAGGCAAGGCCTGCCAGTTCGTCAGGCTCCAGCGGGTTGTTCCAGTCCGTCCACAGGCCTCGGATCAACAGCGGCCGCTTCTGCCAATGGTCGCGCAGGAAGTCGCCGGGGTGAAACGTCATGCCCGTTCCCGCCTGCCCAGCAGGTGCGCGCACCACACCGTGGCTGCCACCAGCAGCGCGCCGACCAACTGATGCAGCACCGCGATCCACAGCGCCACGCCGCTCCACACGGTAAAGATGCCCAGCAGCACTTGCGTGCCGAAGGCGCTGTGCAATGCGATGGAGGCCGCGCGGTGATCCTTGCGCACCCGCCGCGCCAGCACCACCAGCACCGCCACCACGCCCCAGGCCCACCAGCGGTGGATGAAGTGGACGAGGAACGGGTCCGACAGGAAGGCGTGTGCCGCGCCCAGCGCCCAGTCCACACCATCGGGATAGAGCTTGCCCTGCATCAGCGGCCATGCGTCCATGCTGAACCACCCCGCCCCGGCAGACGTGCCTGCGCGCATCCCAGCCACCAGCGCGCCATAGAACAGTTGCACCAGCAGCACGATCAGCGCCACCAGCCCCAGCCCGCGCAATTGCGCGCGGGGCTTGCCCTTTGAAAGCACAATCAGATCAAGCGCCGTCCACACCAGCCCGCCCAGTGTAAACAGCGCCACCAGAAGGTGCGCGGCAAGGCGGAAGTGGCTGACTTTCACATCGTTGACGATGCCGGATTTGACCATCCACCAGCCCACCGCCCCTTGCGCCGCGCCGAGCGCGAGCAGTGCCAGCAGACGGGGTTTGTAGCCTTGCGGAATGCGGCCCTTCATCCAGTACCACGCAAGCGGAGCTGCGAAGACGAGGCCGATGGTCCGCGCGATCAGGCGGTGGACCCATTCCCAGAAGAAGATGAACTTGTACGAATCCAGCGTCATCCCCGCCGGACCGTTGATCAACTGGTACTGCGGCGTGGCGCGATAGGCATCGAATTCGGCCTGCCACTGCGCATCGGTGATCGGCGGGATCGTGCCTGTCACCGGCTTCCATTCGGTGATCGAAACCCCCGATTCGGTCAGCCGGGTAATGCCCCCCACCGCCACAATCGCCACCACCATCAGTGCAACGATGAACAGCCAGCGGGCAAGGGCGAGTGCGTCCTTTCGGACGTCGGTTGCAGCACCTGAAATCATGCCCAGCGCCCTGCTCCTGCCCCCGGAAAATCGCAAGGGGGATTGTCGGGACGGCGGCCACGGACCTTGGGGCAAAACGTGTGGAGGGCAAATTTGTTCGGCGGCCTACCTTGCGCCATGTAACACTATAACATATATGCGCTTTCGATGAGTAACGCCCTCCTTGCCCTGCGCGCCCGGTTGGACCGGTTCGGCGTAATCCTTTCGGGTCTATGCCTGCTGCATTGCGTAGCGGGCGTGTTTCTGGTGGGCATGTTCGGCATCGGCGGCGCCGTGCTGCTCGATCCCGATTGGCACCGTTGGGGCCTCGCTTTCGCGCTGGTGATCGGCGCGCTGACTATCGGCCTTGGCGCCTTGCGGCACGGACGGTTCCTTCCCCTTGCCGTGGGCGGCACCGGCCTCGCCCTTATGGGCGGCGCAGTGGCGGTGGGTCATGGCGATGAAGAAGTGGTGTTGACGGTCATCGGCGTCGTGCTCGTCGCCGTGGCGCACGTCATCAATATTCGCACCAACAGCTGCCATTCCTGAAGTGCACCTAGACGCACCTAACTGCACCTAACCCGCCCTTGCGCGCACGTGACGCATCGTTAAAGCGTGCGGAATGACCGCAATCCTATCCCTGACCGTCAACGGCGAACCACGCCGCGCCGCGCCCGGCTCCATCGCCGATCTGGTGCGCAGTCTCGATCTTGAACCCACCAAGGTCGCGGTTGAGCGCAATGGCGAAATCGTCCCCCGATCGACTCTCGCCAACGTGCCGATCGCCGAGGGGGACGTGCTGGAAATCGTGCATTTCGTGGGTGGAGGACAGACTGACGTGACGGATTTGAACGAAGATACCTGGACCGTTGCAGGCCGGACCTTCCGCTCGCGCCTGATCGTGGGAACGGGGAAATACAAGGACTTCGAACAGAACGCCGCTGCGGTTGAGGCATCGGGCGCGGAAATCGTCACCGTCGCCGTGCGCCGCGTCAATGTGTCGGATCCGAAGGCTCCGATGTTGACGGACTACATCGATCCGAAAAAAATCACCTACCTGCCCAACACCGCCGGGTGCTTCACCGCCGAAGACGCGATCCGCACGCTGCGGCTGGCCCGCGAGGCTGGCGGTTGGGATCTGGTGAAGCTGGAAGTGCTGGGTGAGGCGCGGACGCTCTATCCCAACATGATCGAAACCATCCGCGCCACCGAAGTACTTGCCAAGGAAGGCTTTCTTCCGATGGTCTACTGCGTGGACGATCCGATTGCGGCCAAGCAGCTTGAGGATGCGGGCGCTGTGGCCGTGATGCCGCTCGGCGCGCCGATCGGCTCAGGCCTTGGCATTCAGAACCGGGTAACGGTGCGCCTGATCGTGGAAGGTGCGAAGGTTCCGGTGCTGGTCGACGCAGGCGTTGGCACCGCATCCGAAGCCGCCGTGGCGATGGAACTGGGTTGCGATGGCGTGCTGATGAACACAGCCATTGCCGAGGCCAAGGACCCGATCCGCATGGCCCGCGCGATGAAGCTGGCCGTGCAGGCCGGGCGCGATGCCTACCTTGCCGGGCGGATGCAGACGCGCAAATATGCCGATCCGAGCAGCCCGTTGGCGGGGTTGATCTGAACGCCAAGTAACCGCAGCGCCCCCGCCTTCGCGGGGGCGCACGGGTTTCAGATCAGCCCACAACCCCTGCTGCCGCCAGCACCGCCAGCGTCAGGATATCAGGCGCAAGCGAGGTCATCGGGGCGATCTGGACCGGCTTTTCCATGCCCAGCAGCATCGGACCGATCACGGCGTTGCCGGCCAATTCGCGCAGCAGCTTGGCCGAGATGTTGGCCGATTGCAGGCCGGGCATGATCAGCACGTTGGCAGGGCCGGACAGGCGGCTGAACGGATAGTTGGCCATGACCTTGGGGTTCAGGGCCGCGTCGGGGGCCATTTCGCCTTCGTATTCGAAGCCGGGGTCTTCAGCGTCGAGGATCGCCACGGCGCCACGGATCGAATCAAGCCAGCGGCCATAAGGATTGCCGAAAGTGGCGTAGGACAGGAACGCCACGCGCGGTTCGTGGCCCATGCGGCGGGCGACAGCGGCGGTTTCCTTGGCGATGTGCGCCAGTTCCTCGGCCGAGGGACGCTCGTTCACGGTCGTGTCGGCCAGGAACACGGTGTAGTTCTTGGCGACCATCAGGTGAATGCCGAACGGCAGGTGGCCCGGCTTGGGGTGAAGCACCCGGCGCACTTCCTTCATCGACTGCGCGAAAGTGCGCGTCATGCCGGTGATCAGCGCATCGCCGTGGCCCAGCGCGACAAGCAGCGAGGCGAAGACGTTGCGGTCCTGATTGACCATGCGCTTCACGTCACGCTCAAGATAACCGCGACGCTGAAGCTGCTTGTAGAGATATTCGACCATCTCGGGCACCAGCGGCGAGACGGCGGAATTGTGGATTTCGTAGGACGATGGATCGCTGACGCCCAGTTCGGTCAGCTTATCGAGCACGCCCTGCGTGCGGCCGACCAGAACCGGGGTGCCATAACCGAAGTCCTTGAACTGGATCGCGGCACGCAGCACCACTTCGTTCTCTGCCTCGGCAAAGACGACACGCTTGGGATCGGTCTTGGCCTTGGCAAAAACGTTGGTGAGTACCGACGTAGTCGGGTTCAGCCGCGCCTTCAGACTGGTGCGATAGGCATCCATGTCCTCGATCGGCTTCTGAGCAACGCCCGAATCCATCGCGGCCTGAGCAACTGCGGAAGAGACGACTTCCATCAGGCGCGGATCGAACGGTGCCGGAATGATATAGTCGAGGCCGAAGGTGTGGTTGATGCCATAGGCGGCGGCCACTTCTTCCGGCACAGACTCGCGCGCCAGCTTGGCAATGGCTTCGGCGGCGGCGATCTTCATTTCCTCGTTGATCGTCGTGGCCCGCACATCCAACGCGCCACGGAAGATGAACGGGAAGCCCAGCACGTTGTTGACCTGGTTCGGATAGTCCGAACGGCCCGTGGCCACGATGCAATCGGGGCGCACTGCCTTGGCATCGGGCGGGGTGATTTCCGGGTCCGGGTTGGCCATGGCAAAGATGATCGGCTGCGGGGCCATCTTCGTGACCCAATCGGGGCGGAGCGCGCCAGCGGCGGACAGGCCGAGGAAAATGTCTGCGCCATCAAGCGCATCTTCAAGGCTGCGCGCCGAGGTATCGACCGCGTGCGCGCTCTTCCACTGGTCCATGCCGGATTCGCGGCCACGATAGATCACGCCCGAACGGTCACACATGATCACGTTGTCGTGGCGCACGCCCATCGCCTTGATCAGCGCGGTGCAGGCGATTGCCGCCGCGCCTGCGCCGTTGACCACGACCTTGACGTCTTCGAGCTTGCGTCCGGTCAGGTAGCAGGCGTTAAGCAGACCGGCAGCCGAAATGATCGCGGTGCCGTGCTGGTCATCGTGCATGATTGGTATCTTCAGGCGCTCTTTCAGCGCCTGTTCGATGATGAAGCATTCGGGTGCCTTGATATCTTCAAGGTTGATCCCGCCAAAGCTCGGTTCCATCAGCGCCACGGCATTGATGAAGGCATCTGCATCTTCGGTATCGAGTTCGATATCGATCGAATCGACATCGGCAAAGCGCTTGAACAGCACGGCCTTGCCTTCCATCACCGGCTTTGACGCCAGTGCGCCCAGATTGCCAAGACCAAGGATGGCGGTGCCATTGGAGATTACCGCGACAAGGTTGCCCTTGGCGGTATATTCATAAGCATCGGCGGGATTTTCCGCGATAGCGCGGACCGGAACGGCCACGCCGGGCGAATAGGCGAGGCTGAGATCGCGCTGCGTCGCCATGGGCTTGCTGGCGATGATTTCGATCTTACCCGGACGGATGGTGTTGTGATAGAAAAGCGCCTCGCGCTCAGTGAAGCGGACGTTGCTTTCCTCAGACATATTTCCCCCGATAGCTGGCCGGACCTTGCGCTCGGCAGTGTCCGAGACTGGACGCTACGTCAAGGCAGCGAAACCCCGTCATCCCAACATGATCTGTCAAATTTTGCCGAAAATGGCTCAAGCGAGCCGTCGCTGCATTCCTGACCCCTGAATCAGAGGTCCGTTACCTTCCACGTCGGAATGCCCAGACGGCGGACCTTGAACAAACGGCTGCGCCCTTCCTGCCACACCAGTTGCAGGCGCGGATCGGCGCGGCGTGGCATCCCGGTATCAATCAGCCAGACATAATCGACGCGCTCGATCGGCGCGGCCTTCAGTGCGGTATCCACCGTGCGCCGCCAGCCACCGGCACAGCGCTGCGACCAGACGAATTCCGATGGATCAGCGGTGAAATTGCGACCGGGACGGAAACGCGGGACGATCATGTGCAGGCCGGGGACGGCCCAGTTGTCGTTGACCCAAGCCTGCCGATAGAGGCTGGCAAGGCTGGCGAGGTGATCGCGGCGGGTGTTGCGCCATGATTCATCGAGGCAGGAATGTTCGACAAAGGCCAGCACACGGCTGCCGGGTTCAACGTGCGTCAGCGCCGAAAGCTGCTTCTTGTAGTCCTCGGCATAGTCGTTGAAGCTCCACGCCGTAACCGTCAGGCGCACCGCGAGCAGCGCCATGCCGAGATAGGCCACGGCCTTTGCCCATTGCAGACGGCGCGCGCCGCTCCAGTCCTGCAGGCCGAGGCCGAGCATTGCGGCCACCGGCAGCAGGCGGATGTCGACGAATGACGAGCCGTTGATGTCACTGGGGATGGCAAGGAACAGGAGAAACACCGTCAGCGCCGGAAGTCCCTGCCGCCAGTTCCACTTTGCACCGAGGAACGGCCCGACCAGCACCAGCAATCCGGCGATGATCGACGTGCTGAAATCAAGCAACTTCGACTGATCGCGCAGGGTCAGCACGAAGGACCACGCCTTCTGGTCCCAGCGCCAGATGTTCATGCTCTTGACCGGGGGCGAGAACGCCTTCCACAGCACGATGGTGATGACCGTGGCGAGCAGCGGCCAGCAGGCCTGCCACAGGCGCAGCCCGATGGCCTTCCAGTCCAGCGACTTCACCCATTCGCGGTTGGTGAAATCACGGAAGCGCCAGCCTGCGGGCAGTTCGTCCACCGCGCGGCCAAAGGCATGTGCGCCCACCAGCAACGCCAGCAGCAGCCCGCCGATGGCATGGCACAGCATCGCCACAGGCTGCGCAATGATCAGCATAGTGGCGCGAGCGCGGGGGTTCTTTTCCAGCCAGACCGAGGCACCGAACGCGGTGAGAGAAAGGCCGGTAGCGAGGATATAGTTCAGGAAGCCGGTGAGCAGCGGGAAGCTGAACACGAACATCAAGGACCACGCCGCCGCGTGCCCGCCCTTCGGGTTCAACATGCGGATCGTCCACAGGCAGCCACCTGCAAACAGGCCGGTGGCCAGCACCGTGCTCCACCACCCGGCAGCCAGAATGCCGAACTGTGCGCCCAAGACCTTCATCAGCACGCCGCCGCCGATGTTCAGCGTGAACACCCACTTCCACGTAAAGTATTGTTCGAGCGGATTGCCGGGGCCAGCTGCCTCGATCGCAGCCGCCCCCATGTGGCCGGGAATGTCGATCAGGGGGGGCACATCGACCAGCGCGAAAGGCGCACAGATCAGCAGGATCGCAATGGCAATGCCGGGGCCAGACAGCCACGGCAGCGCGCCCGCGCGCGCCAGCAGCGCTTTTGCCGAATCAAACCAGGTCTTTTCGCCGACTTGCTTCAAACTCTGCTTACCCCACAAAGACCGCGTTGCAGTGCCTCGTTAGGCGCGCAGTTGCGGATATCCAGCCATGACGGTTTGAGAAACACGCGCGGCTGGTCTAGCCACCTCCGCGTGACGCCTAATGCCCCAACTCCGATGATG
>NZ_NCII01000106.1 GCF_002256775.1 Novosphingobium sp. 17-62-19
GCGGACTGCTTATCTGCTAACCGGAAATTATAGGGTTATCCTCGATTACAACTGCTCGAACTTTTACGCTCTGTCCGTGGGACTTCTTGCAGATGAGATTAGCCGCTAGCCTGACCGCGATTGCCGCAACCTTGCTTCTGGCCGCCTGTGGCGGTGCAAATGCCAAGGTTTCCGGGCCTTCCCAGAGCAATTCCGACGCCACTCTGCGTGGCCCTGCCGGTGACTACCCGATGGTTTTGGGTGAACCGTTCACTATCAACGGCGTGACCTACACCCCGGCTGACACGATGAACTATGATTCGGTCGGCTATGCTCAGGTCGATATTGGAGAAGGCGTAAGCGGTTCGCATCGCACGCTGCCGCTGCCAAGCTATGTTGAAGTGACCTCGCTGGACAGCGGGCGGACAATTCTGGTGCGCATGACGGAGCGCGGGCCGATGACGGGGACAGACCTTGTCACGCTTTCGGCAGGTGCCTGGGCGCAACTCGGCGCACCTGCCGGATCGCGGGTGCCAGTGCGGGTGCGGCGGGTCAATCCGCCCGAACCGGAACGCGCGCTGCTACGAGCAGGGGCGAATGTACCTCCGCGCATGGATACGCCGCCGGGGTTGTTGATGGCGTTGAAGCGCAAGCTGGGGTTGCCGATCGCTTCACCGGCTGCTCCACCGACAGTTACTGCTTCGCCGGGGGCCGCCGCAGTAGCCAAAGTTGAACCCAAGACATCGGGTAAGGCCGCTCCAGTTGCAAAAGCCATTGGAAAACCGGCCGACAAACTTGCATCTGCGCCGCCAAAGCCAGTTGGAACCGAAAAGCCAGTGCCGAAAGTGGTCGACAAGCCTGCTACGGCTCCTGCGCCGAAGCCCGTCGTGGAAGCATCTGGCCTTTATGTGCAGGCCGGGGCCTATTCAACCAAGGCGAGGGCGGAGGTTGTGGCGAAGTCTATCGGCGGATCGGTCTCACCGGCAGGCCGGGTGTGGCGTGTGCGCGTTGGACCGCACAAGGATCGTGGACAAGCCGAAGCGGCGCTGGCGAAGGTGCGCGCGGCGGGCTATGCCGATGCCCGGGTCGTTACTGCGCCGTGATCTGAGCCGCGCGGGCGATCCGGTACATCCGGGGAATGAACTTGCGCGTTAAGGTCTTGGTGGTTTTGGCGATAGTTTCGGCAGGCATGGTGCCTGTGCGGGCAGCGGCTCCAGTCGTGGGCACGAAATCAGCCACAGCGGCCATGCCGCAGATTGATGCGCCGATCGCGCTGTTGATCGACGTTGGTTCTGGCCGCACGCTTTATGCACGCGACATTCACCGTCGGTTCGTTCCGGCCTCGATCACAAAGATCATGACCAGCTACGTTGCGTTTGACCTACTGACCAAAGGCAAGCTGCGGATCGATCAGCGTATTTCGATGCGGCCCGAAACATTTCGCGAATGGCACAACGTGGGCAGCACGATGTTTCTGCCTGCTGACGCGCAGCCAACGGTGGCAGAGCTGATTGAGGGGATCGTGACGGTTTCGGCAAACGATGCCTGCGTGGTGCTGGCGGAGGGCGCGGTCGGTTCCGTCCCGGCGTTTACGAAGCTGATGAACCAGGCAGCAGAAGAACTGGGTATGCGCGACAGCCACTTCAACACGCCGAATGGGTGGATGGATGAAGGGCAGACTTATGTAACCGCCGCCGATCTGGCCACGCTGAGCAGCGCGCTGATGACGCGGTTTCCTGACCTTTATCGTCGTTTCTACGGCCATGCCGAGATGACATGGGGCGACATTACCCAACCCAACCACAACCCACTTTATGGCCGTGTTGAAGGGGCGGATGGCGTAAAAACCGGATTCACCAATGAGGCGGGTTACGGCTTTGTCGGCTCGGCTGAGCGCGATGGGCGTCGGCTGGTGATGGTGATGGGCGGCTACGATAAGTCGAGCCTACGGGCGCGGCAGTCCATCGAGTTCATCGAATGGGGATTTGGAGCATGGCAAGCGCAGCCATTGTTCGCAAAAGGGGCTGCTGTTGCTGTGGCTACAGTTCAGGGTGGCGCGTCGCGTGAGGTACCTCTGGTTGCTCCACGCGGGCTTAGCATTACGGCACCAAACGGGTCACAGCCGAATTATACACTTTCAGTTCGCTACAAAGGACCGTTGAAAGCACCGATTGCCAAGGGCGAGACGGTGGCCAGCCTGCTGGTACGCGTGCCGGGTGAGCCTGTGAATGTCTTGCCACTTGTAGCGGGCGAGAGCGTCGGCAAAGGGGGCATCTTGGAACGGCTGCGTGATGGCACTTTGGGGATCGTTGGGCTGTGAGCGGGCGCTTCATCGCGCTCGAAGGCGGCGAGGGCGTCGGCAAATCGACGCAAGGGCGTCTGCTCGCAGAGGCCTTGCGTGCGCGCGGGCTGGACGTAGTCACCACGCGTGAGCCGGGTGGCACGGCAGGGGCCGAAGCGATCCGCGCGATGCTGCTTTCGAATGAAGGCGAAGGCTGGGGCGCGCGGGCCGAAGCTTTGCTGTTTGCGGCAGCGCGGGCAGACCATGTCGAGAAGCTGATCCGGCCAGCGTTGGCGCGCGGATCATGGGTATTGTGCGATCGTTATGTGGATAGCAGTCGTGCCTATCAAGGTGGCGGTGGCGGGCTTTCTGATGACGATGTGATGACGCTGCATCGCGTTGGTAGTGCAGGACTTCTGCCTGATCTCACGGTATTGCTGGCGGTGCGGCCGGAGGTTTCTGCAGCGCGGCTTGCCTTGCGCGATGGCGATGTGACGGACCGGATCGAGGGCCGTGGGGCAGACTATCATGCGCGGGTGGCGGCCGCTTTCCGCGCGTTTGCCGAAACCGAGCCAGAGCGCTTTGCAATCGTTGATGCCGAAGGTTCGCCAGATAATGTGCATCGGCGTGTGCTGGCGGTAGTGGCTGGATTGCTGTCATGATCGGGCACGAGGAAGCATGGCGTTCTTGGCGCTCGGCCATGGCCGGTGACCGGATGCATCATGGATGGCTGTTGGCCGGTCGCGAAGGGCTGGGCAAGGCGAGTTTTGCGCGGGCGGCTGCGGCGGAATTGGTGGCCGAGCCGGGCGTATCGCAGCCACCAATCGATTCACACCCTGACATCCTGACCCTTTCGCCCCTGCCTGCCAACGATGATGAAGTGAAGAAGCGTGATGAGGGCAAACCCTATCAGCTGAAGCGCAGCATATCGGTTGATCAGGTGCGCGCATTGCAACGGCGGCTGACGACGCGCCCAACGCTGGGTGCCCGGCGCGCGGTGATTATCGATTCAGCCGATCTGCTAGAGAAAAGCGCGGTCAATGCACTGCTGAAGAGCCTTGAGGAGCCGCCACAAGGGACGTTCTTCTTGCTGGTGGTTCACGCACTGGGGCGGTTGCTGCCGACCGTGCGCTCACGCTGTCTGATCGTGCGATTTCATCCTTTGAGCGATGCCGATGTGACACGTGCGCTGGATGCGGCGGCGCCGGAACTGGATGCCGAAACACGCCGCGCGGCGTTGGTCGTTTCCGGTGGCTCGCCGGGTACCGCGCTGGCCTTTGCCGAGCAGGATCTGGGCCGTGCCCAAACGATCTTTGAAAAGCTCATCGAACGGGGTGACCACGACCTGGCCTTGCGTGGGGCGCTCTCAGGCGCGATTGGAGCGCGGCCAGACCGTGAGCGGATCGGCGCAGTGATTGAAGCTGCGCGGATAACGGTTGCACGCGCGCTGGAGCACATGGATGATGCTGGAAAGCTGCGTCTGGCCGAAGCGCACGCCCGGTTAGTCAGACTTGGCGGTGATGCCCCGATCTACAACTTTGACCCAGCCATGCTGATGATGGAAATCGGCTCCTTGCTGGCATCGGCTGCGCCGACTAGGGAAGGCGTTCGATAAGAACGCAGATTCCTTGCAAGAAAGCGACCAGCCCGATGGGCGAGCCCTATTACATTACCACCGCCATTTCCTACCCCAACGGCAAGCCGCACATCGGCCACGCCTATGAGGCGATTGCCGCCGACGTGATTGCGCGGTTCCAGCGCGCTATGGGCCGAGACGTGCGGTTTCAGACCGGGACCGACGAACACGGACTGAAGATGGCGCAAAAGGCGCGTGAAATGGGCGTAACGCCGCGCGAGCTTTCTGATGAAATGTCGTCTTATTTCATTAAGATGTGTGACGAACTCAACATTTCATATGATGTGTTTATTCGCACCACTGAACCACGCCATCATGAATCGGTGCAAGAGCTTTGGCGTCGCATGGAAGCCAATGGCGACCTCTATCTTGACCGCTACGAGGGCTGGTATTCAGTTCGCGATGAGGCTTTCTATGACGAGAGCGAATTGGTGGCTGGGGAAGGGGGCGAGAAGCTCTCCCCGCAGGGCACACCTGTAGAATGGACAGTTGAGGGGAGCTGGTTTTTCCGCCTTTCGAAATATGCCGAGCCGCTGCTGAAGCTTTACGAGGATCATCCTGAGTTTGTTCAGCCTGACAGCCGACGCAACGAAGTAGCGCGCTTTGTTGAAGGTGGTTTGCGCGATCTTTCTGTTTCGCGCACCAGCTTCGATTGGGGGATCAAGGTTCCGGGCAGCGATGGCCATGTGATGTACGTATGGGTCGATGCATTGACCAACTATCTGACAGGCCTCGGCTTCCCCGATGAAAGTGGTGATTTTGCAAAGTATTGGCCTGCAAACGTCCATCTGATTGGTAAGGATATTGTCCGGTTCCACACCGTCTATTGGCCAGCGTTTCTGATGAGCGCGGGCGTGGCCTTGCCAAAGCAAGTGTTCGGTCATGGCTTCCTGCTCAACCGGGGGCAGAAGGAATCGAAATCGCTTGGCAACGTCACTGATCCGCTGGAACTGGCGGAGCGTTTTGGCGTCGATCCGCTGCGCTATTTTCTGATGCGTGAAGTGGCTTTCGGGCATGATGGTTCGTACTCGCCTGAGGCAATTGTGATGCGGTGCAATGCCGAACTGGCAAATAGCTACGGCAATCTCGTTCAACGCACCCTTTCCATGATTTTCAAAAACATGGATGGCGAACTTCAGAAGTTTGAGACGGTAGAAGCAGACGACGAGTTGCTCGCGAATGTGTTTGCTGCTTGCCGTGAAGATTTGCCACGCGAGTTCCAGTCTCTAAATTTTTCGGCAGGAATCGAAGCATGGATGCGCGCCGTGTTTGCGTGCAACGCCTATGTTGATGAGCAAGCGCCATGGGCCCTGCGCAAGTCAGACCCAGAACGTATGGAGGCTGTGCTGCTGACGCTGTTCATGGCTATCCGAGATCTGACCATTGCCATCGCGCCAGTCGTCCCAAGTTCGGCAGGCCGTGTGCTGGATCAGCTTGGCATACCACATGATGAGCGTGGGTTTGCGGCACTGGCCGATGCCGATTGGTACATGGCGCGCGTGGCGAGGGGAGAGAAACTGGTTCAACCAACCGCTGCGTTCCCGCGCCTCGAACTGCCCGAAGGGCTTGCCTCGGCATGATGCTGATCGATTCCCACTGCCATCTCAACTACAAGGGATTGGTTGAAAGTCAGGATCAAGTGCTTGAACGAGCACGAGAAAGCGGTGTTCGTGGATTCCTGAATATTTCTACTCGCCAGCGCGAATGGGCTGATATTGTTGCCACGGCAGACCGCGAAAAGGATGTGTGGGCAAGTGTTGGCATTCATCCGCACGAGGCAGACGAACATGCTGATCTGGGCGAAGCTGTGTTGCTGGAAGCGGCAGCGCATCCACGCGTGATCGGCATAGGAGAGACTGGGCTCGACTACTTCTACGATCATTCAGACCGGCAAGTGCAACAGGATCTTTTTCGCGTGCATATCCGTGTGGCTAGGGAAACCGGGCTTCCATTGATCGTCCACACCCGCGATGCTGAGGATGACACAACCCGGATCATCGAAGAAGAGATGGGGAAGGGCGCATTCCCCGCGCTGATCCACTGCTTCACGGCATCGGCACCATTTGCCGCGAAGATGCTGGAACTGGGGCTGTCAATTTCGCTTTCAGGGATTGTGACGTTCAAGAACGCCAAGGACTTGCAAGCGATAGCTGCGGAATTGCCTGAAGATCGGCTCTTGGTGGAGACTGATGCACCGTTTTTGGCCCCAGTGCCGCATCGGGGGAAAACCTGCGAGCCAGCATTCGTGGCCGATACATGCGGGTTCGTCAGCGACCTGCGCGGGACAAGCAAGGAAGCGCTGGCTGACATCACCGGGGCAAATTTCTTCCGGCTATTCAACAAAGCTTCGCTATGAAGCTGACTATCCTTGGGTCCGGCACCTCCACCGGCGTGCCACGTATTGGCAACGATTGGGGTGATTGTGACCCGGACGAACCGCGCAACCGTCGTACGCGCGTGGCCATCATGGTCGAGGGTGAGGATGGCAACCGTTTGCTGGTGGATACACCAACAGATCTTCGGCACCAATTCCTGAGCTGCGGGATTGACCGTGTGGACGGGGTGCTGTGGACGCATGACCATGCCGACCACTGTCACGGTATCGATGACCTGCGGCCCCTGCGCTATGGTCGTGCGGGACCGATCCCCGGTTACGCTGCCAGCGAAACAGTGCGGCGTTTGCGCCAACGCTTTGGGTACGTTTTTGCCGGGCAGCATGGCTATCACACGATTGTTGAACTCGACAATCTGGACCGCGTACGGATGATCTGTGGCATTGGCATCGGTCATTGTCAGATGCCGCACGGACCCGCACAGTCCACTGCATATCGCTTTGACCAGGGTGGAAAAACAATAGGATACGCGACGGATTTCAGCGAGATTACCAGTGAGATGATCGACCTTTTCTATAAGGTCGATGTTCTGGTCGTCGATTGCCTTCGCCGCAAACCGCATCCAACACATTCGCATCTCGATATGGCGCTTGAACTTATCGAAGCTACGCGCGCCGGACACGGCGTGCTGACACATCTCGATAAATCGATGGATTATCGGACGCTCACCGCCGAAACGCCGGACCATGTCGAACCAGCTTTCGATGGAATGGAGATTGTGGTGTGAACGCTGATGACATTGTCAGGTTGATCGGTGTCGCAATGGCCATGGTTCTGCTTGTTGCCAATTTGCGCGGGCGACAGATCGGCTTGTCAGACGGGTTGCGAATGTCGGCTTTGTGGGCGTTTTTGTTCGTTGTTGTAGCGCTCGTCTTCACGGTGATCGGCTAGTGAGGTTGCGCATCAACTTAATTGGAAATTAACATATATCAGCACCATTTCATGTCTTATGGTGTAATTTCAATGGATTAATGGCACTATGCCTGTCCATTGCGTTTCGTCCATAATTTGGACGACCAGGGGAGTTGGAAGTGCAAGACGCCGTAGGCGGCTCACTTCCTACTCGCTTGGTCGTAACCCGATTGCAGCGTGACGGTTCAGTCTTCGTTGGGCGGTAGCGGGACAGGTGCTTGCCCCGGTGATACGCGCGCCAGGACAGCCGTGTAGAGCTGACGCCAGTGCTCGGCCTTGCCGCGCTCACGTTCCGCCGTGCGATCGGCCTTGGTCTTTTCGGCGCGGGCATCCCTGAGTTCGGTTTCAAGGCGCTCGATCTTGTTGCGAAGCGCGGCTTCGATATGCCGGTATTCCTCCGGCGTCCGCAGCGGGACCTTCTTGCCGTCGATGACCTCGGTTTCCGCGCGCGTTTCGATGCGTTCCTCGCCGATTTCATCGGCGAAGTTGTTGTAGAGGTACTGACGGCTGACCTTGGCCTCGCGGGCGACCGAGACGAACGTCACAGCCTGCCTGGTGTCGCGCAGGCGCATGATCGCGTCCTCGACCGCAGCGCGCTTCTCAGCACTGCGGCGGCTGCGGGCATCGTTGAGAGTGGCGATCCGCAGATCAGGTCCCATGGTCATGGCGTGCCTTCCTCCCGAGCAGCGGCCGGCCTGTAGCGCTGCTTTTCGCCTTTGTAGAGGCCGCGCTCCTCGATGGAACGGATGATGGTGTCGGTGTTGTGGACGGCGTCCTTGTTGCGTTGCAGCCGCTTGCGCGTGATGTCGGCCATCCGGGTCTGACCGCCTTCCTCGTAATTCTGCGCTTCCTGTTCAAGCCCTTCGATCGCGACGTAAAGTCCGGCGCGCTCGCAGCGGAAGTGCTCGAGGTCGTCGCCGTCGGCGCGGAAGAACCGGCAGGTCAGGCAAGCGTGCGCATGCTCGCACCATTCGCCAAGCTGACCGGGCAGGGTACAGGCCCCGCCACAGACTCGCGTAGCCATCATGGTTTCCTTGCGCAGCAGTAGATCGCCGACGGCCTCGTCGACCTTGCCTTCGATCGTGAAGAACAGGCCGCCGCCCTTGCGGAGCAAGGCGTTCTTTTTGAGCTCCAAGCGCTTGTTGACGTACATCGACGCCATATCGGGCGAGGCATGGCCCAGTTCGAACATGATGCTGAGGATGTCGTGACCTTCGGCCGCCATCTGCGTTCCGCGATGGTGGCGCAGCGGATGCCACGAGAAGTCGAACGGCTTGCCTTCGCCATCGACGATTCCATGCCTGAGGCACAGCATCTTGAGTTCCTGCAAGGTCCAGTTGTAGCCGAGGAACGACTCCCGTTTGCCGTAGAACATCGGGAACAGGTATTTCGTCGCGCGACCGTAACGCTGCCGGACGCGATCCCGCTGTGTTTCTATCAGCTCGATCATGGCCTGGTGCGCCGGATCGCTAACCAGCAAGGGCTTGGTATTCCAGCGGCTGACCTTGTTCTGCCAGAACGTGAACAGCATGAACCGCATGTCGTGCGGATCGGGCCGCAGGCAGTCGAAGAGCAGGGCATGCAGGTCTTCGGCCCGCGTGCCGGTCGTGATGCCGATCATGAAGATTGCGGGGATCGGCGCGGGCAGTTCGTCGAGCTTGGCCACCATGGCGGCCAGTGCTTCCGACGGAGCCGCCCGGTTGGCGCCCTCGCGCGACGCGTAAAGCCGGTTGCGCGGGTCATCTGGCGCCTGCTTGTAGCGGATCCGCCGCGCTGCGCGCTTGTCGAGCGCTATCCGCGGCCATTGCCCCGGTAGCAGGACCGGTGCGGCGCGCATCAGTTGCACGATGTCGGTGTACCAGTTCTTGCCTGCGGCACTGTGTGCGTTTCCCCAGGCGAGGTAGCGTTCCATCGTCAGTTCGTTGACCTGTCCGGGACCGACAACGCCTTCTTCACGGAGGAACCGTGCAAACAAGCGCAACCGGGATTGCATCGAGGCGACAGTTCCCGGCGCAAGTTCGCCATGCGCAACCTTGTCAAGCAGGAAGCCGCGCATCAGCGGGCGCAGCCACGGCTCGTAGCACAGGAAGTTCAGATAGGTGTCGCTCCGCCGCTGCCGGTCGCGGAAGCGCGTGTCCTCCTCACTGTAGAGATCGTTGAGCAGGATGATGTCGCGGTCCTGCATCGGCGCCATCTGCGCCTGATTGATGATCGAGAAGCGATGGATGTCGCCGAACAGCTGAACTTCCGGCGATCGGTACTGGGTGGTGACGACCTCTCCGTCCCGGATCCACTGGCGGGTCTGGCTCTGCCTCCGCCGCGCATAGTTCGCGCCATACCAAGCGGCGTACAGGCCCAGTGCGGTATCGTTGTGGCACTTCGTTCTCCCAGAACCGTCACCATCAGACGATCCGAAGTTGGGGTGGGGGATGTCCGCCAGACAGCCTGCTCCAAAATGCTGAAGCAGGCTTTCGCCTTCTGCGACCAGATATCGGATCACCGGGATCCGGCGCTGGAACCAGTGGGCGTCCGCCTTGCGATCGTCGAGCGCCGATGCCGCGAGGTAGGCCTTGATTTCGTTGGTCAGCACCGGGATTGCAGCGCCGAGCGGCAGGCTGGCGTAAGTCTGGCTCAGCCAGGAATGGCCGAACACCTCGTTCATTGTGGCGTCTGACCAGACAGGATTTTCGACGAGGAGAGGGGACAGGTCCCCGAGCCGAGCCTCAAGCCAGTTGCTGTAGCGATCGGTATCGTGCGGTGTGCCACCGACGAGCGCCAGCGGCGTCATGCCCATCGCATGTCCTTTCCGAGAAGCTCAGCCTCGCGAAGTTTCTCAAGTCTTTCATGCACCTCATCGGGACCCGTCAGGTAAAGCCTGCGAATTTCCGACGCGAACAGGTGCTGGTAGAAGGCCGCTGTCGTCTGTGGGCTGGCATGCCCAAGCCGGTCCGCCACTTCGAGCAGGCTGTAGCCCGCCGCGATCGCTTCGGACGCATGGCTGTGGCGGAACATGTGCCAGTTGAAGGCGATATGCGTGCGTTGCTCCAGCAGGCCCGCGAGCTTCTGGGCATAGGACAGGCTCATGGCGTGGCCGATGACGCCGGCTTTCACATTGGCGAAGATGTGCTCGGCTCCGGATTCAAAGGCCGGTAGATATTCGTCGCTGGTGAGGTAATCGACGTACATGTTGAGCACGTAGTCGTGGACCGGCACACCGCGCGTCCGGCCGGATTTGGCGCGGGCGCCATTGGCATTGTCTGGCGCAGACCCAGCGCTTCGCCGATCCTGAGACCGGTATTGTAGAGCAGCACGATCAGGAACGCGTCGCGCGCGAGACCGCACGCCTCGATCAGCCGCAGGACCTCGCTTGGCGTCAGGCGCTTCTTGAGCACCTGCTGCTGCACACGGCCGGGATCGCCCGACAAATAGCGGTCCTTGCGCCGCGTCGTGCGACGCTGGCTGATATGCTCGAGGAACGGCTTGTAGATCCGGTGCCCGTCATAGACCTTGCTGACCTCAGCCGTATCGACCGCGAAGTCGTCGGTGCCGTTATAGAAGCGGTAGAACGATTTGATCGCCAGCTGGATCTGGTTGCGCGTCGATGGCGCCAGAACCCGCGTTTCCTGCTTTCGCAGCAGGATCAGCCGCGGGCTCGGCAAGGCATCCTTTCGCCGGGCAAGCCGCCAGGCAAGGAAGCCGTCGTAGAGCGCAACCGTGGCTTCATGGATGCCGGCGCCGTTGGCGCCGAGGAAGTTCGCGAAGTCGACGACATGGCGAACATACGCGCGGATCGTGTTCGGCGACGCATGCGTCTGCTCGAGATGGACGATCCAGTGACGAAGACCCTCGACGACATCGCCCTCATCATCCAATACCGTCCATGACCGGCGACCGCCGGGCATTTCGATGCGCGCAGCCTGCCAGGGCGTCGTGGCGAACGAAGTGGACACGGTCGCTGATACTGTTGAAAGACCACCGTGACTGCAAGCCTTTCGCCACCACACTGGACACAGTTTACATGGACAGTTGTGGTATCGCTATT
>NZ_NCII01000107.1 GCF_002256775.1 Novosphingobium sp. 17-62-19
ACCAGGCTGTCGTCATACCTTTCCGACGCTAGCACCGTCAGCGTTCGCCGTTCGTTCGACCCTAGCGTACGTAAAATTCACTTTCGTGCAGTGACCCCTTGGTGCCTGCGACCACTTCGGCGTGCACTTCGCCAGTTTCCGAACGGATGCCAGCAACAGCGATCTTGCCGACCATGCCACGACCAGCGCGAAGCTTCTTGTTCGCGTGCTTGTTCTTTTCGCGGCCACCGATGTAGGTTTCATCAACCTGCACGTGATCGCCCATGCCGCCGTCCTGTCCTGACAGCCACGTTTCACGAATGCGCTGTGCGAGGAACCATGCCGACTTCTGCGTGATGCCAAGTTCGCGCGCCATCTGCGTTGACGGGATGCCCTTGCGCGCCGTGGTCATCATGTAGATTGCCATAAGCCACTTTTGGAGCGGCAGACGGCTTTCAGCAAGCACGGTGCCAGTGCGGACGCTGAAGTGCTGGCGGCAATCGCGGCAGCGGTAAGGCATGGGCTTCATGCTCTTAACCGACGCGACCGACAAGCTACCGCAATGCGGGCAGGAGACTTCGCCGTTCCAGCGGTTGCGCTCAAAATACTGCCGTGCAGCTTCTTCATTCGGGAAGCGTTCAAAGAACTGATACAGGCTGACGGTTTTGGGCTTGTCGTTCATGAAACCTAACTAGCCAAGTTTTCCGACAACGTCAAATTATTTTTGGCTAGTTAAGTATATAGGCCCCGCTGAATTTGGGTACATCGTATCCTTTCGGGGACCCCTCGCGTCTTTTGTTGGCTGCGCTATGAACGCGGTTCGGCCATCCGCACAAGATCGGCAAGCAGGCGCGTTGTTGGCACTTCTACGCCCGCTTGGGCTGCGAACTTTTCTATCGCGCCGTTGATCGATTCGATCTCTGTCGGGCGACCGGCAAGACGGTCTTGCAGCATCGAGGGTTTGTGCGTGCGGTGATTGGCCAGCGCGAAGTCGATCTTGGCCTTGAGGCGGGCGCGGTCCACTGTGATGCCGAGAGCGGCGGCAGTGGCGATGGTTTCGTCGAGGACCTGCTCTGCGATGCGGCGGCCCTCAGCGCAATCCAGCCCGCCGACCGGCAGGCCGGTGATGGTCGAGAGCGCATTGAGCGCGGCGTTAAAAGCGACCTTTTCCCACACGGCGGATTGCACTTTCGCATCCGCAGCGGCGTTGAGATCGCCTGCGTTGAGCCATGCCACCACGGCATCGGCATGGGCGTGCGCTGCCGCATTCACACCGCCCAGCCAGATATGGCCCTGCCCGTGCGAGGCCACGGCATTCGGCCCTTCGAGGTCTGCGGGAAAGTCGGTGACTCCCCACAGGATGCGCGCCTTTTCAAACACATCGGCAATTGCTTCGACATTGCCGAGGCCGTTCTGCAAGGTCAGCACGAGACAGCACCCGTCATCCAGATGCGCAACCGAACCGATGGCGGCGGCGCTGTGCATACCCTTGGTCATCAGGATCACCAGATCGACCGCCCCTGCCACGTCTGCCGCAAAGGCCGCGCGGACTTTCGCGACATGATGCCCGGCGTCATCGTGCAGGTGAATGCCCTCACGCCCGATGAGGTCCAACCGATCTGCGCTGACATCGACGACGGTCACGTCCTGCCCGCCGAGCGCCAGCCGCGCGGCGAAAAGACAGCCCATCGCTCCGGCACCGACAACCACCACTTTCGCCATGACAAAGTCCCCTCACGTATGTGCGCGAGTGTCCCTGCGATTCGGGCCGGGCGTCAACTCCCCGATTCAATTGGCCGATTCAATTGGCCGTTTGCAGCGGGAAGTAATCGAGGAACTGCCGGGCAGCGCGCGTGAGCAGACCTGAGCGGCGGCGGTACAGCAGAAACCGGCGTGTCCGCTCCATGGCTGGCACGTCGAGTTTGCGCATCAGACCATTGGCCAGATGTCCCGCCAACAGTGGCTGCGGCAGCCAGCACAGCAGGTTGCTGTTTGCACTTACCGCAATCATCATCTCGACCGATCCCGTTTCCACCGCGATCACTGGCGGCGCGAGGCCCAACCCGGCGCAGATTGCTTCGAATTGGATTCGCGGAGTCATGGCCTTGCCAGGCATGACCCAGCCTTGGCTGCCGAGCTGATTCATCGTGGGGTTTGATGGGATAGGGTTTGCCATTGCGCAAAACACCGCGAAATCATCGGTGTAGTCGCACGTGCCCATAAGTTCGGCACTGGCGGGATCAAGCTCGCTGGCGGTGACCGCAAGATCGATGCGCCGCCCGGAGAGCGCATCGCCCAGTTCGCCGTCCACTGCCTCTATCGCTTCGGCGGTCAGTTGCGGAAAGTCCTGCAACAGCCTGCCCAACGATTGCGCGACAAGGGTCCGCATCACGGCGGCGACCGCGCCGATCCGCACCGTGCCCCGGCGCAACCCGCGCAAGGCATCGAGTTCGGCACGGGCGGCGAGCATTTCGGATTGTAGCAGGCGCGCGTGCGGCAGCAGCGCTTCGCCCGCAGCGGTCAGCGTCATGCCCTTGCTCTGGCGTTCGAACAGGGGATGGCCGAGGCCCTGCTCCATGCGTTGGATCACGCGGCTGAGCGAGGGTTGGGTGAGGTGAACCAGCATGGCCGCACGGCCAAGGCTGCCGGTTTCTGCAACGGCAAGGAATGCGCGCAATTGGCGTTCGTCCAGATCCATGCAATTTATGTATGACTTTGAGCCAAATATGCAATTGCAACTATCGCCGTAGGGCAACACACTGCCGACCAGCCTGATGCCGCAACCGGCACGCGCACTTGGGAGAATCTATGCCGACCGTTCGCCACGCCACCGTTGCGCTGCTGCGCGAACTGGGCATGACCACGATTTTCGGCAATCCGGGATCGACGGAACTGCCGATGTTTCGGGATTTCCCAGAAGATTTCCGCTATGTCATGGGGCTTCAGGAAAGCGTCGTGCTGGGCATGGCCGATGGCTTTGCGCAAGGGACGCGCAATGCCGCGCTGGTCAATCTGCACAGCTCTGCGGGCACGGGTCATGCGCTGGGCAACCTGTTCACTGCATGGAAGAACCAGACGCCGCTGGTGGTGACGGCGGGGCAGCAGGCGCGTTCCATCCTGCCCTACGAGCCGTTCCTGTTTGCTGAGCGGCCTACCGAATTTCCTCGCCCATTCGTGAAGTGGGCTTGCGAGCCGGCCCGCGCGCAGGACGTGCCTGCCGCCATCGAGCGGGCCTATCACGTGGCGATGGAGCCACCTTATGGCCCCACGTTCGTTTCGATCCCCATCGATGATTGGGACCAGCCGTGCGAGCCGCACCCCGCGCGCCGTATCCATGCGCGGCGGGTGCCCGAACGCGCGGTGATCGGTGAATGCTGCGCGGCGCTGGCCAAGGCTTGCGCGCCTGCAATTGTAGTGGGTGCGGGCGTGGCGCGCGATGGCGCGTGGGATGCGGTGATTGCGCTGGCTGAACGCCACAAGGCGGCGGTATGGGTTGCGCCGATGTCTGCGCGGTGCAGCTTTCCCGAGGATCACCCACTGTTTGCCGGGTTTTTGACCGCAGGGCGTGAGGCTATTGTTTCGGCGCTTGCTGCGCATGACTTCGTGCTGGCGCTGGGTGGGCCGATGAACCTTTACCACGTGGAGGGCGCTGGCCCACACATGCCGGAGAATGCCGAAGTCTGGCTGATCGGCGACAACCATGTCCACGCCGCATGGGCACCGGCGGGCACGGCCATAGTGGCGAACTGCGATGCCGCGCTGGCGATGCTGCTGGAAGGTCCGGCTCCGGCGCTGGAGCGCATTGCGCCGCCGCCCTGCCCCCGTCCGGCGCGATTGGACGGCAGCATGATGACCGACGCTTTCGTGTTGCAGCAGATTGCATCGCTGCGCCCGCAAGGCGCGATCATCGTGGAAGAAGCGCCTTCGAGCCGGGGGGCGATGCACGATCACTTGCCCATCGTGGCGCGCGATACATTCTACACCACGGCGAGCGGCGGGCTGGGGCACGGGCTTCCTGCGGCGGTCGGCATGGCGCTGGCACGGCGCGATGAAAAGGTGGTCGCGGTGCTGGGCGACGGGTCGGCGATGTATGCCATTCAGGGCCTGCACGCGGCGGCGCAACTGGGGCTGCCGGTCAGCTTTGTGATTCTGAAAAACGGACGATACGAGGCGCTGCACAGCTTCGGTCGGCACTTCGGGATGCAGACGCTTGTCGGCACGCAGTTCCCCGAACTCGATTTCTGCGCGCTGGCGACGGGGCATGGCGTGGTATCGCGCCGGGCAGAGGATGCCGCCGCGCTGGATGCCGCGCTGCAATGGTCCTTCGCTGCTGATGGGCCGACGCTGGTGGAGGCTGTGGTAGCATGACCATCGACACAGCGGCCTATGTCGACGACCGGCCCGATGAGGGCATTTTCCGCGTGAACCGCGCGATCTTTACCGACGAGCAGGTGTTCGAGGCGGAGATGGCGCGGATTTTCGAAGGTGGGTGGGTGTTCCTTGGGCTGGACGCGCAGGCCCCCGGCCCCCACGATTTCTTCACCGCCTTTGCCGGGCGCGTGCCGATTCTGGTGCAGCGCGATGGCGAGGGCACTTTGCGCGCGTTCGTCAATTCCTGCCCACACAAGGGCGCGCGGCTGGCGCAGACGCAGGCGGGCAACGCACGGCTGCACGTGTGCCCCTACCACAGCTGGAGCTTTGACAGCGCGGGGCGCAGCAAGGCGGTGAAGTGGCACAAGGCAGGGTGTTACAGCGCCGCGTTCGATCAGCAGGACCATGGGCTGGCGGCTATCCCATGCTTTGAAAACTATGGCGGATTCCTGTTCGGCAGCCTCTCTGCCGATGTGCCGCCGCTGGCCGACTATCTGGGCGAAGCGGCCAAATTGCTCGATCTGGTGGCGGACCAGAGCGAGGCGGGTGCCGAACTGGTGCCGGGGCAGGTGACCTTCACCTATCAGGCCAACTGGAAGCTGCAGTTGGAAAACTGTTCGGACGCCTATCACTTCACCTCGGCGCACCCGTCCTACATCCGCGTGCTGGAGCGGCGGCAGCAGGAGACAAGCGGCGAGGTTGTCGCCTCAGTGTGGGAAAACAGCGACTACTGGAAGGAAGAAACGCAGGGCGTGGGTGGCGGCAGCTATTCGTTTCCAAATGGCCACGTGCTGAACTGGGGCGTGTTCGGCATAACGCCTGCCATCCCGCTTTATGAAAGCGCCGCCGTGCTGGCGGAGCGGCACGGCGAGGGCAAGCGCGACTGGATGTTCAACATGCGCAACCTGACGATCTTCCCCAACCTGCAAGTGGCGGAAAATGCATCGAGCCAGTTGCGCGTGATCCGTCCGATCAGCCCCGGCCTTACCGAAATGCGTACGTGGTGCATTGCACCCAAGGGCGAAAGCGATGCCGCGCGCCGCCAGCGCATTCGGCAATACGAGGATTTCTTCAATCCCACCGGCATGGCCACGCCCGACGACACGGTGAGTTATGAGAACTGCCAGATCGGCTTTGCCGGGAAGGTCGATCCGTGGCTGCAAGGCTATACGCGCGGGATGACCGCATCGGTGGAGGGCGGAAACCGCTTTTCCGAGCGTATCGGCATGAACCCGGCCCGCAGCGTATTGGCGGATTCGCAGTTGTGCGACGAAACGCTTTACCACGCATACTATAGAGCATGGAAAGAGCGCGTGGGAGGCGCTGAGTGATGGCAACATTGACCCGCTCCCAAGCCGAGGAACTGCTGTTCCGCGAAGCGCTGCTGATCGACACGCGGCGCTATGACGAATGGCTGGCGATGTTCACGCACGACATCGAATTCTGGATGCCCGCGTGGCGCAACGAAACCGAGACGACCACCGACCCCGACCGCGAGCTTTCGCTGATCTACTACAAGGGTCGCCGCAATCTGGAAGACCGGGTGATGCGGCTGACATCGGGGCTGTCCACCGCCTCCACCCCGCCGCCGCGCGTGATGCATGTTGTCAGCAACGTGCTGCTGACGGCGGCAGATGCCGACGCGGCAGAAGTGAGCGCGGTGTTCACCTGTCACCGCTTCGATGTGCGGATGAACCGCGCCGAGTGCTTCTTCGGGCGTTATGAATATGCATTGCGGCGCGAGGGCGAGGCGTGGCTGATCGCGCGCAAGAAGATAACCCTGCTCAATGACACGATCCCGACGGTGGTGGACATTACGTCGATCTGACGCCACGGTTTGCGCATGAAGCTCCGTCTCTTTCTTGCTGCAATCGCTGCTGCCCTGCTGACCCTCGCGCCCACCGCCATCGCGCGCGAAACCGCGTTCCCGGCAATGTCGGAAGAGGCGCTGGCGCCCAAGACGACGCCCAAGGGCTATGATGTGACGGTCATCGTCTTTTCCGACTACGACTGCCCCTATTGCAAGAAACTGCACGGCACACTGGCGCAGTTGCTGGCGCGCGATCGCAAGGTGCGGATCGTGTGGCGCGATTGGCCGATCTTTGGCGAGGCCTCGCTGCTGGCTGCACGCGCCGCTATCGCCAGCCAGTGGCAGGGCAAGCACGCAGTGTTCAACGCCGCGCTGTTTGCGCAGCCGGGGCGCATCACCGATGCTTCGGTGCAGGCCGCAGCCAAGGCGGCAGGTGTCGATTGGGCGCGGTTGCAACAGGATATGAAAGCCCGCGCCAAAGAGATCGACACTGTGATCGGGCGCAGCAACGCGGGGGCCAAGGCGTTGGAGTTTCAAGGCACGCCGGGGCTGCTCATCGGCAACGCGCGCTTCGGCGGTGCGGCACCACTCACGCAGTTGATGGAAGCGGTGGCGCAGGCTCGCAAAGACGGTATCGGGTAGCCTCCGATGCTGCGCCACAGTATCGGGTTTGTTGCTGAATTGCGGCACGTTTAGCGGTTTTATCGATAACTGTGATGAGGCAAACCCGTTGGGCAGCCTTCCTGAACTGACATATCCCTTTGCCAGCCCGCGTTCGTGCGCGGGAAAAACAGGAGGAGAGTCAGCCATGACAATCAGGAAATTCACTTTGGCCGCACTGCTGGCCGCCGGATCTACGCTGGCGTTGACCGGGGCTGCCCATGCGCAGGACAGTGGCGCTTCACCCACTATCGCTGAAGGCACTGCGACAAAGGAATGGTGGCCCAAGAGCGTGGGCCTTACGGCGCTGCGCCAGAACGAAGCCGTCAACGCCAATCCCTATGGCCCGGATTTTGATTACGCCAAGGAGTTCGCCTCGCTCGATCTGGATGCGGTGAAGGCCGACATCCGCAAGACGCTGAAAACCTCGCAGCCTTGGTGGCCTGCGGACTATGGCCACTATGGCCCGTTCTTCATCCGCATGGCCTGGCACAGCGCGGGCACCTATCGCACGGCCGATGGTCGTGGCGGGTCTGACGGCGGCGAACAGCGGTTTGAACCGCTCAATTCGTGGCCCGATAACGTCAGCCTCGACAAGGCGCGCCGCCTCGTCTGGCCGATCAAGCAGAAGTATGGCCGCAAGCTTTCGTGGGGCGATCTGATGGTGCTTTCGGGCACGGTTGCCATGGAAGACATGGGCTTCAAGACGCTGGGCTTTGCCGGTGGCCGCGTGGACGCATGGCAGCCGGACTTGGTGTTCTGGGGGCCTGAAACCAAGATGCTGGACGACAAGCGTCGTGACGGCAAAGGCAATCTGAAGGGTCCGCTGGGCGCAACCCAGATGGGGCTGATCTATGTGAACCCCGAAGGCCCGAACGGCGTGCCCGATCCGCTGGCTGCCGCCAATGACATCCGCCGCGCGTTCGGCGCGATGGCCATGAACGACGAGGAAACCGCTGCGCTGATCGTGGGCGGCCACACCTTCGGCAAGGCACACGGCGCGCACAAGCCAGAGGAGTGCGTGGCGGGCGACCCCGGCATGGGCAAGATCGAACAGCAGGGCCTTGGCTGGGCCAACAAGTGCGGCAAGGGCAACGCCGAGGACACCGTATCGAGCGGGCTTGAAGGCGCATGGTCGGCCAATCCGATTGCATGGAGCAGCCAGTATCTGGACAACCTCTACGGCTTCGAATGGGTGAAGACGAAAAGCCCGGCAGGCGCGACGCAGTGGATACCCAAAGACCCTGCGGCGGCAACGCTGGTGCCCGACGCCCACCGCCCGGACGTGCGGCACGCACCGATCATGTTCACCACCGACATCGCGATGCGGGAAGACCCCGGCTTCCGCAAGATCACGATGGCGTGGCAGAAGAACCCCGATGCGCTGGCCGATGCCTTTGCCCGCGCGTGGTTCAAGCTGACGCACCGCGATATGGGTCCGCAGGCCCGCTATCTGGGCAAGGACGCGCCAAAGGTCACGCTAGCCTGGCAGGACCCGCTGCCTGAAGCCAAGTATGCCATGGTCGATGCGGGTGACATTGCGCAACTGAAGAGCAGCATCCTGTCTTCCGGCCTGACCACGGCGGAACTGGTGCGCACGGCATGGGCCTCGGCCTCGTCGTTCCGTGCCACAGACATGCGCGGCGGTGCCAATGGTGCACGTCTGCGGCTTGCCCCGCAGAAGGACTGGGCGGTGAACGATCCGGCAGAAGTGGCCAAGGTCACGGCCAAGCTGGACGCGATCCGCAGCAGCTTCAACAAGGGGGCCAAGGGCGGCAAGCAGGTGAGCCTCGCCGATCTGATCGTGCTGGGCGGCAATG
The DNA here is from genome assembly GCF_002256775.1 of Novosphingobium sp. 17-62-19. Classification (GTDB taxonomy): domain Bacteria; phylum Pseudomonadota; class Alphaproteobacteria; order Sphingomonadales; family Sphingomonadaceae; genus Novosphingobium. The sequence continues at coordinate 8,641 of NZ_NCII01000107.1, forward strand.
CCGCCATCGAACAGGCCGCAAAGGCTGCGGGGCAGGACGTAGCCGTCCCGTTCACGCCGGGCCGCGTCGATGCCACGCAGGCGCAGACCGACGTGGATTCGTTCAACTTCCTCCAGCCAAAGGCCGATGCCTTCCGCAACTACTACGCGGCAGACTCGTTCTACGCTCCGGTTGAGGCGATGATCGACAAGGCTGACATGCTGAACCTGACCGTGCCGGAAATGACCGTGCTGGTGGGCGGTATGCGCACGCTGGGGGCCAATGCCGGTGGGTCAAAGGCGGGCGTATTCACCGACCGTCCGGGCACGTTGACCAACGACTTCTTCACCAACCTGCTGTCGATGGATAACGTCTGGACCAAGGCCACAACGCCGGGCCTCTATGAAGGCAAGTCTCGCAACGGCGGCGCGGTGAAGTGGACGGCAACGCCGGTCGACCTCGTGTTCGGATCGAACTCCGAACTGCTCGCCGTGGCAGAAGTCTATGCCTCTGACGATGCCAAGGCCAAGTTCACGACCGACTTCGTGGCAGCGTGGACCAAAGTGATGAACGCCGACCGCTTCTGAGCGTTTGGCTTTCCGGCCCGGTTCCGGGCACAGCGGCGGCGGGGCAATGCTCTGCCGCCGCCTTTTTGCTCGCTGTGCGGGCAAAGTGGTGCACCCGACATGAAAGTGATGGACACTCAACTCATTGAGAAATTTTGGTGCTGCGGGCCGCGTGAACTACAACATGCACGCAAAAAGCCGAGAATTGGGACAAACCAGTCAGGCGGGTTTTGAAATACAAATATCTGCACGCTACCATCCCAGCAACGCTGTGTTGGGGGTAGCACTCGCCTTGAGCAGAAGGCGCCAGCGGTCTGTGGACAGTCCTTGCGAAAGGCACGCGCCAGTGAGGATTTTGCGGGCGCGACTTGAACCGGGCCATCAGTTCGCAAGTTGCTGGAAAGTCCGACATAGGGGCTGTCGAGGAGATAGCGGGCGCCAGACCGGGAGTTTTCGATGAGCCGCGCCATCTGGATATCCTCGTCTGCCAGAGGCTGCGCGGATGCGTCTGTGTCTCACGGGTTGGCAATGACGATGCTCCGGTCGATAGCTCGGCCTGCTTGGCTTGACTGGTACACAGCCCAGGCCGGCATGGAGGCTGCTCACCATGCTGCTGATCTGCCGGAACCTGACATTGGTTCGCCTTCGATGCCTCCCGCACGTCAGCCGCCTGCCGATGAGACTTACGCGGAAATCCCGCAAGCCGACTTCTGCAAATGCTGGGCAAAAGAACCCCAGCGCTTCACATCAGACCCACACCATCAATCTCCGGGACCAAATAGCTAAAAGTGGCCTCCTGCCACCAGCAGGAAGCCTGAATCACAACGCCGCCGCAAAGGGAAACCCCGCCGAGGCAGTTCGTGTGGAAAACGCTCTAAAGCGCCACTCTCAACGCAGCGGCGCGCAACATTTCCTACAGTCCGTACTCCTTGCTTGGATGCCCATGCCTATGGAGCAGTGAGAGATCAGCAAGTCGCATCGCATACCCATGCCGACCGATAAGTTCCTCGACACGTTCGAGCAGATCGAACTGCGCGGCGACAACTACGATGGCCGGTTGAGCGGCGACTATGATGGCCGGTAGGATCGGTTGTCTGGTCTGATCGTAGGGAGGGGCGCAGCCCCGACC
>NZ_NCII01000108.1 GCF_002256775.1 Novosphingobium sp. 17-62-19
TCCTCGTATTCAACCTCAGCCTCGGCCAGCGCGGTCTTTTCGACCGGCGACCACATCACCGGCTTGGCCCCGCGATAGAGCTGGCCGCTTTCCGCAAACTTCAGCAGTTCGCGCACGATGGTGCCCTCAGCCTGCGAATCCATCGTCAGGTAGGGGTTGTCCCAATCGCCATTGATGCCAAGGCGCTTCAGCTGCTCGCGCTGCACGTCGACCCACTTCTGGGCATAGGCGCGGCATTCGGCGCGGAATTCCTTCGGCGGAACCTCGTCCTTGTTCTTCTTTTTCTTGCGGTATTCTTCCTCGACCTTCCATTCGATGGGCAGGCCGTGGCAGTCCCAGCCGGGCACATAGGGCGCGTCCTTGCCCAGCAGCGTCTGGGTGCGGCAGACCATGTCTTTCAGGATATGGTTCAGCGCATGGCCGATGTGCATATCGCCATTGGCATAGGGCGGGCCGTCATGCAGGATGAACTTCTCACGGCCTTTGCGGCTCTCGCGGACCTTCTGATAAATCCCTTCATCCTGCCAGCGTTGCAGGATCACCGGCTCCTTCTGGGGCAGGCCAGCCTTCATCGGGAAATCGGTCTTCGGCAGGAAGACGGTCGGGCGGTAGTCGCGTTGCTCGGTCATGACCGGCGGGCACTAGAGCAAATGCGTGCGTTGGGGAAGTCTCTGGCGGAGGAATGCCCACCCCGCTGCAGAACCGTCACCCTGAACTAGTTTCAGGGTCCATTTGTCGTTCAGAGTGACAGTGTGATTGGCAAAATGGATGCTGAACCAAGTTCAGCATGACGAAACTGAGAATGCGAGTTGGTCAGTGGGCGATCAACCCAGCAACCGCCTCGCCTCATCGCAATCCAGCGCCATCTGCGCCACCAGCGCATCCAGTCCGTCAAACTTCGCCTCGGGCCGCAGGAAGTGGTGAAATGCCACCTCGATTTCCTGCCCGTAGAGATCGCCCGAAAAGTCGAAGAAATGCGGTTCAAGCAATTCCTTGGGCGGATCGAAGGTTGGCCGAATACCCAGATTCGCAGCGCCCTTCAAAACGCGCCCATCTGCCAGCCGCCCCGTTACCGCATAGATGCCATAGCGCGGGCGCAGGTACATGCCGATGTCGAGGTTGGCGGTGGGGAAGTTGATCGTGCGGCCCACCTTGTCGCCATGCTGCACCGTTCCGCGCATGGCGAAGGGGCGGGTCAGCAGGCGTGTGGCGGTTTCGCAATCGCCGGATATCAAAGCATCGCGGATGCGGCTGGACGAGACGACTTCGCCTTCCAGAGTCACCGGCCCCACGGCGCGCGCCGTCAGGCCGAAGCGGGGGCCATCTTCGCGCAGCACATCGGCATTGCCACTGCGGCCCTTGCCGAAGGTGAAGTCTTCACCCGTCACCACGCCGACAGCGCCTAGGTGGCCTACCAGCCCGGCCTCGATCCATTCGAGCGCAGTCATGCCAGCCACATCCGCGCCGAAGTGAATCACCAGCATCGCATCCGCCCCTGCCCCGGCGAAAAGCTCCTGCCGCTGATCGAGCGTGGTCAGCCGGAACGGCGCGGCATCGGGTTTGAAGTGGCGCACCGGATGCGGATCGAACGTGGCGATGATAGCCGGGCGGCCTTCGGCCCGCGCCCAGCGGATCGCTTCACCCACCACGGCCTGATGGCCCAGATGGAAGCCATCGAAATTGCCCAGCGCCACAATGCCACCGCGCATGGCTTCAGGCACGGGTTCAAGACTGCTCAGGCGGATCACCGGGCTTCACCCGTCCGGTATGCATGCGCTCCCATCACAAGGCGTATTTCGGTGCGGGCGGGCACGGCGTCAAGCCCGGTGCAGCGTGACAAACGTATGGGCCGGGCGCGCACCGTCGGCTGGATGCTCCTCGCGCGTCGTCTCGTGCCATTCCGGGCCGAGCGGCGGCATCACGGTATCGCCGTCAAAATCGCCATGAACTTCGGTCAATTCCACCCGTTCTGCCAGAGGCATGAACAGGCGGTAGACTTCCGCGCCGCCGACTACGGCAACCTCTCCCATGCCCGCCAAAGCAAGCGCGGCTTCGACCGATGTGACAACCTCCGCTCCATCGGCGCTCCACCCGGCATCGCGCGTCAGCACGATGTGGCGGCGGCCAGGGAGCAGGCCGGGCAGGCTTTCAAAGGTCTTGCGGCCCATGATCATCGGCTTGTTCATGGTAAGCGCCTTGAACCGCTTCAGGTCTGCCGGGAGCCGCCACGGCAAGGCGTTATCCTTGCCGATCACGCCATTGCTGGCGCGGGCGTAGATAAGAAACAGACCTTTGCGAGCCTCGCTCACAGCACAAGCCGCGTCACATGGCCCATCTTGCGTCCGGGCCGCACCGCCGCCTTGCCGTACAAGTGCAGGTGGTTGGCCGGGTCGGACAGGATCGCAGGCCAATCGTGGGCATCGTCGCCGATCAGGTTGTCCATAACCACGCCTTTGGCGGCGAGTTGGGTGGAGCCGAGCGGCAGTCCGCAGATCGCGCGGACGTGGTTCTCGAACTGGCTGGTGAGTGCGCCCTCGATGCTCCAGTGGCCGGAGTTGTGGACGCGCGGGGCCATTTCGTTGAATACGGGGCCATCTGCCGTGGCGAAAATCTCCAGCGTCAGCACGCCGACATAGTCGAGCGCATCGGCCACTTTGGCAGCGAGCGCGCGGGCTTCTTCGACCTGTGCCAGAATAACTGGCGCAGCGGGCACGCATGAGCGATCCAGAATACCGTTCTTGTGGGCGTTTTCGGCAGAGTCCCAGAAACGCACCTCACCGGCACTTGTGCGCACCAAAATGACCGAGAACTCCGCCTCAAAGGTCACGAAGCCTTCGTAGATCAGCGGCACATGCGGCAGATCAATCGCATCGGCATCAGCGGGCTGCATGATGCGCCATTGGCCCTTGCCGTCATAGCCATCGCGCCGCGTCTTGAGGATGCCGGGTGTGCCGATCTTCGCAACGGCAGCGCGCAGATCGTCCATCGAATCAACCTGCGCCCACGGCGCGGGCCTGCCGCCCAGCGCTTCGACGAAGGACTTCTCGTTCACCCGGTCCTGCGCCACTTCGAGCGCGCGGGCTGGCGGGTGCAGGCGGGCGTGAGGGGCAATCGCGCCAAGCGGCCCTGCGGCGACATTCTCGAACTCGTAGGTCACCACGGCGCACTGTTCAGCAAAGGCGCTCAGCGCGGCCTCATCATCAAACGTGCCCTGGGTGAAAGCAGCACAGACATCGGCGGCAATCGGATCAGCCTCGGGCGCATAGACGTGGCAGCGATAGCCCAGATTGGCCGCAGCCAGCGCGATCATCCGGCCCAGTTGGCCGCCGCCCAGAATGCCGATGGTCTCTCCGGGAGGAATCATCCGACCGGCATCTCCGCCACCGATTCGGTCTGCGCGGTGCGGAAGGCGATCAGCCGTTCGGCCAGTGCCTCGTCCGTGGTCGCAAGGATCGATGCGGCTAGAATGCCCGCATTGGTCGCGCCGGGAACGCCGATGGCCAGCGTCGCAACCGGAATACCACCGGGCATCTGCACAATGGAAAGCAGCGAATCCATGCCTTTCAGCGCCTTGGATTCTACCGGCACGCCCAGCACCGGCAGGTGCGTCATCGAAGCGACCATGCCCGGCAGATGCGCCGCGCCGCCTGCACCCGCGATCACCACCTTGAAGCCCTCAAGATGTGCGCCCTTGGCAAAGCTCACCAGCCGGTCGGGCGTACGATGGGCCGAAACGATGCGGCATTCGTGGGCTACGCCCAGCTTTTCCAGCACCGCGGAGGCGTTCTTCATCGTCTCCCAATCGGACTGGCTGCCCATGACAATGGCGACCAACGGCTTGTCAGACATCTCCCCTGCCCCCTTCAGGCTATCGGGCGCTTAGCGCTCCGAGAGGTAATAGCGTTCCACTTCGGCGAGATTATCGTCGAGTTCATAGATGATCGGCTGGCCGGTGGGGATTTCGAGGCCGGTAATATCCTCGTCCGAAATGCCCGAAAGGTGCTTTACCAGCGCACGCAAGCTGTTGCCGTGGGCCGAAACGATCACCGTTTCCCCGGCCCGCAGCGCAGGCGCGATCTTCTCTTCCCAGCATGGCAGGACGCGCGCGATGGTGTCCTTGAGGCTTTCGGTCGAAGGAACTGCGATCCCGGCATACCGTGGATCGGAAGCCAGATCGAATTCGCTGCCAGCTTCGAGCACCGGCGGCGGCACATCGAAGCTGCGGCGCCAGACTTTCACCTGATCCTCACCGTGCTTTGCCGCCGTCTCGGCCTTGTCGAGGCCGGTCAGCCCGCCATAGTGCCGCTCGTTCAGGCGCCAGTCCTTGTCTTCGGCAACCCACAGGCGGCCCATCGCCTCAAGCGCCAGATGCAGCGTCTTGATCGCGCGGGTCTGCAGCGAGGTGAAGGCGAGCGTTGGCAGCACGCCCTTGTCCTTCAACAGCTGGCCAGCGGCGAATGCTTCGGCAGCACCCTTTTCGGTCACGTCCACATCCCACCAGCCGGTGAAGCGGTTTTCGAGATTCCACTGCGACTGGCCGTGGCGAATCAGGATCAGGCGGGGCATCGGGGCATCCTGTGACTGATGAAACTGGGAAACGCGCCCCTAGCGTCAGGGGACCGGATTGGAAAGCCCGCTTGTCCGCGATTCGGGCGTTTCCTCCTCTTGCACTCCCATCGCGCGCGCCTGTGCCTTCCTGCGCTTCAGGTTCTCACGCAGGCGCGCAGCAAGACGGTCTTCGCGGGAAGTAGGGGGCTTGGTATCGGTCATCGCAGACCTGATTGCAGCGATAGCGCGTTTACTGCAAGGCCCGCCAGAACAGTTGCTTGACAAAGCCCCATGCCCCCGTCATTAGCGCGCCCCTGCCCACCCCGCTGGTTCGCCAGTGCAATTGGGCAGCCAAGCGGAAATGGTGTGCTGCTGTAGCTCAGTGGTAGAGCGCATCCTTGGTAAGGCTGAGGTCGGGAGTTCAATCCTCCCCAGCAGCACCATTTCCCCTCTCAAGGTCTGGTGTAATGCGCAATGACTTACCGGATCGCGCTTTCAAGCCCCGCTGTAAGCACCTAATATCGGGCCATGCTGTCCAGAGCTGAACTCTCTCCAGAAAGCCTTTCACGTGTGCTTGAACAAAGCACCGATTGCGTAAAGCTGATCAGCCCATCGGGCGAGCTATTGTGGATGAATCCCAATGGTTTGTGCGCAATGGAAATTGATGAGCCAGAACTGCTGAATGGAACGGAATGGGCCAACTTCTGGCCCGACGAATCGCGCGCGCAGATTCGCTCTGCCCTGTCCGATGCCGCAGCGGGGCGCGTTGCGCGTCTTGAAGCGTTTTGCCCGACCGCAAAGGGATCGCCGCGCTGGTGGGAAGTCAGCATTTCGGCCGTGAAGGCACCCGATGGTGCCCCCGCTGGCTACATCTCCATCTCACGCGATGTCAGCCAAATGCACGCTGATCGCGAGGCGTTGAGAGTCTTGCTGGCAGAAATGCGCCACCGGCTGAAGAACAGCTTTGCGATGGTCTGCGCCATGCTCCGCTCGCTCTCGCGCGCGGACGAGCACAACTCTGCTTTTGCCACGGAGATGGTCTCACGCATTTCAGCACTTGCCACGGCGCAGACCCTGTTCGACGGCGGAAGCGAAAAGGCCGACCTGGGAGAGCTGCTGGCTACGGTGATGTCGCCCTTTCGCGATGTCGACGGTCCAATCGTCAAACTGGATTGCGCAAAGGATCAGGACATTTCGCGGGGCATCGCCGATGCCATTTCGTTGGTGGTGGGCGAACTTGCCGTCAATTCAACGAAACACGGCGCTATCGGTCATGGCGGCTCGATTGCCTTGAAGGCAGCCCCACATCCCGATCTTGGCAACGGGCAACTTCTTATCGAATGGCGCGAAACATCGCGCCGCGCGATCACCACAACCTCGCGCGAGGGCGGACAGGGCCTTTCGCTGATTGAACGCATCTGCAAGGCTCGCGGGGGCCGGTTCGGCATTACATGGGGCGAAAGCGGGCTGGTCGCCACGCTGACGCTACCATTCCAGCAGAACTGATGCCGGAAGCAGTCAGGCCCGCAGATCTGCCCAATCCGGATGCCGCTTGAACGCCGCGTCAATATAGCTGCACTGCGGAACGATTTTGAATCCATACATGCGGGCATCGGCAATCAGCGCCTTGACCAGTTCACCCGCCACGCCGCGCCCGCCGATTTCGGTCGGCACCAACGTGTGGTCGGCCACCACCACGTCGCCCTTACGCTGATAGGTCAGCCGCCCGATCGCGTCGCTGCCGTCCACTTTCGCGTGATATTCGCCTCGCGCTCCCTGATCGAGATGGGTGATGGTGATATCCGACATGCTTTGTTCCTCGGGCTTTTGTGACTGCTTGACCGGAAACGCGCAGCATCACATGGCGGTTTCCGATGAAATTTTTCTCTGACAACGCCGCCGCTGTCCACCCCCGCGTCTGGGAAGCGATGCATGCCGCCGATGCGCCCGATTCGGGCTATGACGGCGATGCATTGTCCCGCCGCATGGACGATGCCTTTTCCGATCTGTTCGGCACTGAATGCGCCGCGCTGTGGGTTGCCACCGGCACGGCTGCCAATTGCCTTGCGCTGGCCGCAATGGTCCCGCCCCACGGCGGCGTTGTGTGCCACCGCGAGGCGCATATCGAGATGGACGAGGGCGGCGCGCCCGGCTTCTATACCCACGGCGCTAAGCTCATGCTGGCCGATGGCGAAGGCGCGAAGCTGACGCCGCAGGCCATCGAGCGCGTTATCGAGCCGATCCGCAACGACGTGCATCAGGTCCAGCCCCACGCCATTTCGATCACACAGGCCACCGAGTACGGTCGCGCCTATACGCCCGATGAAGTGGCCCGCATCGGCTCGCTGGCGCAGGGGCGCGGGCTGGGCCTCCACATGGACGGCGCGCGCTTTGCCAATGCCGTGGCCCATCTTGGGTGCCATCCAGCCGAAGTGACCGCGCAAGCGGGCGTCGATGTGCTGACCTTCGGCTGCGTAAAGAATGGCGGAATGAACGCCGAGGCGCTGGTGTTCTTCGACATGGAACTGGCCGACGTGGTCCGCTATCGCCGCAAGCGCGCCGGGCATCTGCAATCCAAGGGCCGCTATCTGGCCGCGCAAGTGCTGGCGATGATCGAAGGCGATCTGTGGCTGGACAATGCCCGCGCAGCCAATGCCGCCGCACAGGAAATCGCCGGGATATGCAGTGACCGCCTCTTCCACCCGGTTGAGGCCAACGAACTGTTCATGATCCTTTCCCCGGCTGAACAATCCACGCTTCGCGCGCAAGGCTTCGACTTTTACGATTGGGCTGCCCCCGCAGGCGCGCCCGGCGCAGCGCGGCTCGTCACCGCCTGGAACAGCGATCCTGCGCACGTTGCCGCGCTCGCCAGCGCGATTGCCGCGCTGTGACCGAACCCGAACTCCCGGGTCAGGCCCGGTTCTGGCAATTGAGCGTCGCGGGGCCATTCCTGTTGGTCGCACTGATCTGGGGTTCAACGTGGTTGGTCATCAAGGACCAGATCGGCAGCGTTCCGCCCAGTTGGTCGGTCACCTGGCGATTCATCGTTGCCGCAATTGGCATGGGCGGGCTGGCGCTGTTCAGGCGCGAATCGTTGCGCATCTCGGCCACCGGTTTGAAAGTGGCCGCATTGCTTGGCCTGTTGCAGTTCGTGATGAACTTTCAGTTCGTCTATCGCGCTGAAACGCATCTGACGTCGGGCATCGTCGCAGTGTTTTTTGCGCTGTTGGTGGTGCCCAATGCCCTGCTCGCATGGATCGTGTTGAAACAGCCGGTCACGCGGGGCTTCATCGGCGGATCGGCCGTTGCGGGCGCAGGCATCGCGCTATTGCTGCTGCACGAATACCGCATGGCCCCGCCCGAAGGCCAGGTGCTCACCGGCATCGCACTCACCGCCGCTGGCCTGTTCAGCGCATCGTGTGCCAACGTTCTGCAAGCCACCAAGGTCTCGCGCAGCGTGCCGATGATCCCGATGCTGGCATGGGCGATGCTGATAGGCGCGATGATCGACGGCGCTTTTGCATGGGCCGTCGAAGGCCCGCCGCAGTTCGACATGCGTCCCAGCTATGTGCTGGGCGTGCTCTACCTGAGCATTGTCGGCTCGGTGATCACCTTCCCGCTCTATTTCCGGCTGATCCAGCGCCTTGGAGCAGGCCGCGGTGCTTATAACGGGGTGCTGGTGCCGGTCATTGCCATGCTGCTGTCGACACTCTTCGAGGGCTACCGCTGGTCGGCGCTGGCCATGGCCGGATCGGCGCTCGCCATGCTCGGCCTCGTGCTGGCGCTCAAGGCGCGCAACCCTTCGCGATAGGTCGGGAAGGCGGGCTTCCACCCCAGCAACCGCTTGGCCTTGCCATTGGCCACGCGGCGGTTCTCGGCATAGAAGCCCAGCGCCATCGGTGACAGATTTGCTTCCTCCAGCGATTGCATCGGCGGCGGGGCAACCCCCAGCAGCCGCGCGGCCTCGTCGATCACGTCGTTCTGGCTGCAGGGCAGGTCATCGGCGAGGTTGTAGACCCCGGCTGGCCCATCGAACCCGGCAATCACCCCGCTGGCAATATCCTCCACGTGCACCCGGCTGAACACCTGATCGGGAATGGCGATCCGGTGCGCCTTGCCTTCTGCCACCCGGTCCAGCGCGCTGCGCCCCGGCCCGTAGATCCCAGGCAGGCGGAACACGCGCGTTCTGGACGACATCGCGTGCCAGACCATGTCCGCCTGCGTGCGGGCAGATCGGCGCCCACGGCCAATTGGCGCGGTCTCGTCAACCCACGCCCCGCGCGCATCGCCATAGACGCCGGTCGAGGACAAGTACCCGATCCACTCCAGCCACTCTTCCTTGATGTTGGCACCATAGGCCTCCAGCACCGGATCACTGCCATCGCGCGCGGGCGGCACCGAGGACAGGACGTGCGTGGCCGAGGACAGCGCGGCTTCCACTGCCGCGCGGTCGGAAAAGGCAATGTCCCCCGCACTACCCGTGCCGCGCACTGTCCAGCCAAGCGCCCGCAACCGCTGCGCCAGCACTTGCGACGTATACCCCATTCCGAAGATCAGCATATTTCCCATGGAATGCACGATAACCGCGATTGCCGCATTGCGCACCAGTTCCTAAGTCAGTGCCATGAACGATCTCTCCGGCTCGCCCGTCATCGCCCCTGTTGTCATCAACCGTGCGGATTATCGCCCGCCCGAATGGCTGGTGCCGGAAATCGCGCTCGATTTTGCGCTTTCACTCGATGCCACGCGCGTGCTGGCCACGCTCAAGGTTGCAAAGAACCCGGCGGGGTCGGGCACGGCACTGCTCCGCCTGAATGGCGATTCGATCGAGGCCAAGGCCGTCACGGTCGATGGCCATGTGCACAACGATTGGCACATGGACGGCACCGACCTCGTCATCACCCTTCCCGGCGATGCGCACGATGTCGGCATCGAAACGCTGATCAATCCCGCTGCCAACACGCAGCTCTCCGGGCTCTACGCCTCGAACGGCCTGCTCTGCACGCAGTGCGAGGCCGAGGGTTTCCGCCGCATCACCTTCTTCCCCGACCGGCCCGATGTGCTCTCGGTCTATTCGGTGCGGATGAGCGGGGACAAGGCGCAGTTCCCGGTGCTGCTGTCCAACGGGAACCCCACCGCTTCGGGCGATAACCCGGATGGCACGCATTGGGCCGAGTGGCACGATCCATGGCCCAAGCCTTCGTACCTGTTCGCACTGGTGGCGGGCGAACTGGTGGCCAACCGTGACAGCTTTACCACCATGTCTGGCCGCAAGGTGAACCTTGCGATTCTCGTCCGCCCCGGCGACGAGAGCCGCACAGACCATGCCATGCGGTCGCTCATCGCCTCGATGAAGTGGGACGAGCAGGTCTATGGCCGCGAATACGATCTCGATGATTTCAACATCGTGGCCGTCAGCGATTTCAACGCAGGCGCGATGGAGAACAAGGGCCTCAACGTCTTCAACACGCGCTATATTCTTGCCGACCCGGAAACCGCCACCGATGGCGATTACGACGCGATCGAAGGCGTGGTCGCGCACGAATACTTCCACAACTGGTCGGGCAACCGCGTCACCTGCCGCGACTGGTTCCAGCTGAGCCTCAAGGAAGGCTTCACCGTGCTGCGCGACCAGCAGTTCAGCGCGGATCGCAGTTCCGCCCCGGTCAAGCGGATCGAGGATGTGCGCATCCTGCGCGCGGCGCAGTTCCCCGAGGATTCCGGCCCGCTCGCCCACCCGATCCGTCCCGATTCCTATCAGGAAATCAGCAACTTCTATACCGCGACGGTCTATAACAAGGGCGCCGAAGTTATTCGCATGATGACCGTGCTGGCGGGCATGGAGCGCTTCCTCAAAGGCACTACGCTCTATTTCGACCGGCATGACGGCGAGGCGGCCACGTGCGAGGATTTCGTGCGTGCGATCGAGGATGGTGCGGGGCTGGACCTTGCGCAGTTCCGCCGCTGGTACGAACAGGCAGGCACGCCCAAGGTCACTGTCACGATGGCGCTGGAGGGCACCTCGCTCTCGCTCACCCTGTCGCAGACCATGGCTCCCACGCCCGGCCAGCCGATCAAGCAGCCGATGGTGATCCCGCTGCGCACCGCCCTGTTCGACCGCACCACCGGCACGCATCGCGGCGAGGAACTGCTGGTTCTGACGCAGGCCGAGCAGACCTTTACGTTCGAAGGCTTCGACGCGCTCCCCGTTCTGTCGATCAACCGCGGCTTTTCCGCCCCGGTCGAGGTGGTCGCCCCGGTCACCACCGATGATCTGGTCTTCCTCGCCCGGCACGATGATGATCCCTTCGCCCGTTATGAGGCCATGCAGCAGCTGATCGTGCGCTATCTGGTAGGCGCTGTCGCTGGCACGCTGGAGAACCGTGAAGCCTCACGCGATGCTATCGGCGCAGCAATGGGCGCGATCCTTGATGATGCCGCGCTCGATGATCTGATGCGCGGCGAACTGCTGATCCTGCCGGGAGAAGCCTACCTTGCCGAACAGCTCACCTGCGCCGATCCCACGCGCATCTTTGCCGAACGCGAAGGGCTGAAGCGCTGGCTGGGCGAAACGCTTTTGGCCAAGTGGCTCTCCCTGCATGACCGTTGCTCCGCCGTCCCCTACAGCCTCGATGCAGCCGCACGCGGCGCGCGCAAGTGCAAGACGCAAGCGCTGGTCTATCTCGCCGCTACCGATCCCGCCGAGGCCGCAGCCCGCGCCAAGGCGCAATATGATGCCGCCACCAACATGACCGACCGGCAGGGCGCGCTGATGGTGCTGTGCAGCCTCGATTGCCCCGAACGTGAATCCGCGCTGGCCGATTTCCACGCGCGGTTCGAAGGCAACATGCTGGTGATCGACAAGTGGTTCTCGTTGCAGGCAGGTTCGCTCAATCCCAAGGTAACCGAACACGTCAAGGCGCTCAGCCAGCATGCCGATTTCACCATGACCAACCCCAACCGCGTGCGCGCGCTGTGGATGGCCTACGCGGCGAATGCGCAAGGCTTCCATCGCGAAGGCGGCGAAGGCTACCGCCTGATCGCGGACCTGATCCTGAAACTGGACCCGATCAACGGCAATGTCGCCGCGCGTTTCGTGCCGCCCTTGGGCCGCTGGAAGAAGGTCGACGAAGCCCGCGCGGCGCTGATGCGCGCGGAACTGGAGCGCATTGCCGCTGCGCCGTCACTGTCGCGCGATGTGCGCGAGCAGGTGACCAAGAGCCTCGAAGCGTAATGGTCGAAACGCTGACTCACCCCCTGCTGACAGGCGCGGCGCACGGCTTTCTCGGTCGTCGCGGCGGGGTCAGCACAGGTGAACTTGCGGGCCTCAATGTCAGCTATAGCGAGGACGACCCTACGCTCACCGCTGAAAACCGCCGCCGGGCGGTGGAGGCGGTGCTACCCGGCGGGACCATGCAGACCTGCTACCAGATCCATTCGGCCGATGTGGTGACTGTCACCGAACCATGGGCCGATGTCGACCGCCCCAAAGCCGATGCACTGGTGACCAAACGCCCCGGCCTCGTCCTTGGCGTGCTGACCGCAGACTGCGCCCCGGTGCTGTTCTACGACTCCGCGGCCAGCGTGATTGGAGCCGCCCACGCAGGTTGGAAAGGCGCGTACACCGGCGTGACCGATGCGACCATTGCAGCGATGGAAGCGTTAGGCGCAACCCGCGCCAACATCGCCGCCGTCGTCGGCCCCTGCATCGCCCAGAAAAGCTACGAAGTGGACGCCGCATTCGAAGCCCGCTTTCTTGAGCAAGCCCCTGAAAACGAACGCTTCTTCCGCACGGGCCGCGAAGGCCACGCATGGTTCGATCTCGAAGGTTACGTCGCCTCGCGCCTGCGCGACGCGGGCCTGACCAAAGTAGGGATGCTGGGCGAGGACACCTACGCGCAGGAAGACCGCTTCTATTCCTTCCGCCGAGCCACCCACCGCGCTGAGGCCGGCTATGGCCGTCAGATCTCGCTGATCGGCCTTCCCGCCTGAGCGCGATGGACCTACCGATCCTCTACAGCTTCCGTCGTTGCCCCTACGCCATGCGCGCGCGGCTGGCGCTGGCGGTGAGCGGCACACCAGTGGAACTACGCGAGGTGAAGCTTTCTGCCAAACCTGCCGAAATGCTCGTCGCCTCCCCCAAGGGCACGGTCCCCGTCCTCGTGCTGCCCGATGGAATGGTGATCGACGAAAGCCTCGACGTGATGCGCTGGGCACTTGCCCTGAACGACCCCGAGCACTGGCTGAAACGCACAGACGAGGCGCTGATCGCCCGCAACGATGGTCCGTTCAAGCATGACTTGGACCGCTACAAATACCCTGAACGGCACGGCAGCGATGCGCTGTTCCATCGGGCGTCTGGCCTAGTTTTCCTCGGCGAGCTCGACACCCGCCTCGCCACCAACGGCCAGCTCTGCGACGCCGTGCCTGGACTGACCGACATGGCGATCATGCCTTTCGTCCGTCAGTTCGCCGCTGTCGATCCCGCATGGTTCGATGAACAGGCTTTGCCGCACCTCAAGCACTGGCTCACCGCGCACTTGGGATCGCCGCTTTTCGCTTTGGTGATGCCAAAGTTCGCGCCTTGGAAGCCCGGAAACCCGCCGGTCCTCTTTCCAGCCTGAACTCACTTCGCCTCAAAACGGGGGCAATTTGGCTGCACAATCCAACCGGCGTCCTGCTACATTCACCTGACAGAAAGATATGTCGCAGCAGGTCTGCAATCGAATTTCTCAGGAGAACATCCGTGAACACGATTTCCAGAACCGCAGGGCTCGCACTCCTGCTCAGCACAGCGGCGCTTACCCATTCCGTCAGCGCGTTGGCGCAGGAAGCATCGCAAGATCCGAACATCATTGTTGAGGGCGAGGCCCTTCCCGAGATGGCCGAGATGGTCAAAGGCCCCGAAATCAAGGGGATCATTACCGCCCGCAAGGGCGACAAGATGAAGGTCACCGCCGAAGACGGCACCAGTTCGGTAATTTTCCTGAACGATGCCACCACCGTCAAAGCCAGCACCGGTCTGTTCGGCAGCAAGAAGCTGGGCATGACGAACCTGCTCAACGGCTTGCCGGTGACGGTCAAGACCATGCAATCGGGCACCAATCTGCTGGCCACGCAGATCACTTTCAAGAACGGCGATTTCAAGACCGCCAACATGATCCGCAATGGCACCGCACAGGGCTTTGCCGAACAGACGGCTGCCACCGAAGGCTTGCGCAGCCGCATGGGCGACATCGACAACTACAACGTGAAGGCCACCACCAACGTCTATTTCGACACCGGCAAGGCCCAGCTTTCGCCGCAGGCCCGGTCCGAACTGTGCCAGGCAGCTTCCAGCGCCGAAGCGATGGACAATGCCCTGCTGCTGGTCGTGGGCTATACCGACTCAGATGGCCCAGAAGAATACAATCAGACTCTCAGCGAAAAGCGCGCCGCCAGCGTGATCAACTACCTGCAACAGCAGTGCCGCTGGAAGCCGTACCGGATGCTGACGCCCACCGGCATGGCCGAATCCGATCCGGCAGCAGATAACTATACGCCGGAAGGCAAAGCACAGAACCGCCGCGTTGCGGTAAACGTGTTGGTCAGCAAGGCCATCGACGGCTTCTGATGATGCAAGGGACGAGCAGCGGCTCGTCCCGATTTACAGCAGGCCGAGCGCAATCAGCCGTGCTTCCAGCGTCTCTGGATCGCGCACAAAATGATGTACCTGCCACCCAAGCGCCTTTGCGCTGGCAATGTTGGCGGCATTGTCATCAATGAACAGCATGGTTTCCGGCGCGCGATCGAACCGTCGCGCGGCAAGGTCAAAGATCGCCGCATCGGGCTTAACCAGCCGCTCCACGCCTGAAATCACGATGTCGCGCATGTGATCGAGAACCGGGAAAGTTGGCCGGAACAATTCCCACGCATCGACACCGAAATTGGTGATCGCGTATTGCGGCACGCCGCGCGCAGCGAGGCGCTTTATCAGTTCATGCGTGCCGGGCACCGGGCCGGGCAGGCTATCGAGCCATTGGCTGGCATAGAGCGCGATTCGCTCTGCATGTTGCGGAAATTCGGCCGAGCGTTCTGCCACCATCTGCGCAAAGGGCACGCCCGTATCGTGCTGCCAATGCCAATCCTCGGTCACCACTTCGGCAACGAAGCGGGCACGCTCTTCTGCATCGGGAATCGATTCGCGATAGATCCGCGCCAGATCGAACTCGACCAGAACGCGGCCAATGTCCCAGACGACCGCTTTAACCGTCATGCGCGCCCCACAATCGCAGATCCCACAAACGACAGCGCCCCCGCGTTTCGGCGGGGGCAACGCGCCTTATGAAAAGGCCTGCCGGTTTCCGATGCAGCCCCGCCGTCGCGAGACTGCACCGAAACTTGTTCGATCAGCCCTGACGCGCCTTGAAGCGCTTCTGGGTCTTGTTGATCACATAGACACGGCCACGGCGACGAATCACGCGGTTATCGCGATGGCGGTCCTTGAGCGACTTCAGGCTGTTGCGAATCTTCATGTCGAATCCCTTTGCCCGAAGCTGACCGGGCTGAAAACTGAAGCGTGGCCGTTAAAGA
>NZ_NCII01000014.1 GCF_002256775.1 Novosphingobium sp. 17-62-19
CCCCGAAGTGTACATCATGATCCTGCCGGGCTTCGGCATCATCAGCCAGATCATCTCGACCTTCTCGAAGAAGCCGGTGTTCGGCTACCTCGGCATGGCCTACGCGATGGTTGCCATTGGCGTCGTCGGGTTCATCGTGTGGGCACACCACATGTACACCACCGGCCTCGACGTGAACACGAAGATGTACTTCACAGCCGCAACCATGGTGATCGCAGTGCCGACCGGCATCAAGATCTTCTCGTGGATCGCGACGATGTGGGGCGGCAGCCTTGAGTTCAAGTCGCCGATGGTCTGGGCAATCGGCTTCATCTTCCTGTTCACCGTGGGCGGCGTCACCGGCGTCGTGCTGGCGAACGGCGGCGTGGACGACAACCTGCACGACACTTATTACGTGGTCGCGCACTTCCACTACGTGCTGTCGCTGGGTGCGGTGACTTCGCTCTTTGCCGGGTTCTATTACTGGTTCCCGAAGATGAGCGGTCGGATGCACTCCGAGTTCCTGAGCCACCTGCAGTTCTGGGTGTTCTTCGTCGGCGTGAACTTGATCTTCTTCCCGATGCACTTCCTGGGTGTTCAGGGGATGCCGCGCCGTTATCCCGACTATGCGCTGGCCTACTCCTATTGGAATGAGATCGCTTCGTACGGCTATCTCGTGATGGCTGGCTCGATGGTGATCTTCTTCATCAACATCGCTTACGCATTCCTTGCCGGCAAGAAGGCTACGGCCAACTACTGGGGCGAAGGTGCAACGACGCTGGAGTGGACCCTGTCCTCGCCTCCGCCGTTCCACCAGTTCGAAACCCTTCCGGTGATCGACGACGCGGCCCACGCACACTGAGCCAGTTGTTGGCCGCAAGGCTGAAATGTGAAAGGCCTCTGGAGCGATCCGGGGGCCTTTTTCGTTGCTGCGCAATCGTCCGGCGACCATCACCTTTGGCCACCGCAACATCTCGTCCCGTTTCGCTTTCCTTGAACGTCACCTGCGCGTATAGGCCCGGCCAATCATGGATTCTGCAACGCCCGCAACTTCGACCGTAGCCCTGCCAGCTGAGTGGCGCGATTTTTTCGCGCTGACCAAGCCGCGCGTGATGACACTGGTGATCTTCAGCGGCCTGTGCGGGTTGCTGGCTGCGCCGGGAGCCATTCACCCCGTTATCGCATTCACCGCGATCCTGTGCATTGCCGTCGGTGCCGGAGGCGCAGCAGCGCTCAATATGTGGTGGGAGGCTGATCTCGACGCCGGGATGAAGCGCACTGCTGCGCGTCCTTTGCCATCTGGCCGCATGGACCCAACCTCTGCACGCGACTTCGGGTTTGTGCTTTCGGGCGGTTCGGTGGTTGTCATGGGTCTTGGGGTCAACTGGCTGGCCGCTGTCATCCTGGCCTTCTCGATTTTCTACTATGCCTGGATATACACTGTCTGGCTCAAGCCGCGTACGCCACAGAACATCGTAATCGGTGGTGGCGCCGGGGCTTTTCCGCCGCTGATTGGCTGGGTGGCGGTGACGGGTGACATTACGCTGATGCCGGTGCTGCTATTCCTCATCATCTTCATGTGGACGCCGCCGCACTTCTGGGCACTCGCGCTGTTTGTTCAGACCGACTACGCCAAGGTCGGCATTCCAATGATGCCAGTGATTGCCGGGGAGAAGTCGACGCGACGGCAGATCCTGATCTATGCGGTGCTGCTCCTGCCGGTTACCCTCGCGCCGGGGTTCATTGGCGGGACGGGCTGGGTTTATGGCCTGTCGGCGCTCGTGCTTGGGCTGGTCTTCGTTGCGCTTTCGATAAAGGTCGGGCTCCGCGATACCGGACCGGATGACAAGATGCTGCCGGAAAAGCGGCTTTTCGGCTATTCGATCCTCTATCTTTTCGTGCTTTTCGGTATGCTGGCATTTGACCGGCTCGCCACAGTGCAAGGCTGGCAATGATGAACGATCCGAAGAACTTTCAGACGCCTCAGCCTGAGCATCTCTCGAAGGAGCAGTCCGACCTTTACCGCGCACGCCAGCGCGGGCGGAACAAGGTTATCGGAATTGTTCTGGGATCGCTGGCAGTGCTGTTTTTTGCGATTTCGATCGTCAAGATCGCAGCGCAGGTGAACGGAGCGAACTGACATGGTTTCCACCGTTGTCCCCGATAGTGCCAAGAATCGGAAAGTCGGCATCCTTGCCGCAGGCGGTGCCTTGGCGATGCTCGGCTTGGGCTATGCCTCAGTGCCGCTCTATCAGTTGTTCTGTCAGGTAACCGGCTATGGCGGCACTACGCAGCGCGCCGATGCCGCCGCTGCCGCAGGTGTGAAAGTTGCCGGCAAGTCTGTTACGATCCGTTTCGATGCCAACGTCGCGCGCGATATGCCGTGGCAATTCAAGCCCATGCAGGTGAAGCAGGAAGTGCGCATCGGTCAACGCCAGATGGCGCGCTACGAGGCGCAAAACCTCTCGGACCAGACGGTGACGGGTACGGCGATTTTCAACGTATCGCCCGAACAGGCAGGTAAATATTTCAACAAGATCCAGTGCTTCTGTTTTACCGAGCAGACACTTCAGCCGGGGCAAAAGATCCCGATGCCGGTGATCTACTACGTCGATCCGGCGATTCTCGATGATCCTGCGGCTAAGGACATTGCCGAGATCACGCTGAGCTATACTTTCAACGAAACGCACGAGAGCGTGGCTGCACGGCAGCGCAAGCCTGTTTCGCAACCGATGGAAAAGCCTCTGGACCCGGCGCAAACCCGGCGATAAAGGCCAAGACGAACTGCGTGCCGGGCGTGTTGCCAGGCATGACATTGATGACCAGACCTGACTGGGGGATTTCGACGATCATGGCCGGCGCTAAGAACCACGATTATCACATTCTGCCGCCCGATATCTGGCCGTTCGTCGGCGCGATGTCGGCGCTGACCATGGCTGTCGGTGGCGTCTTCTGGATGCACGAGATGGCTGGCGGCACTGCGGTGTTCTCGCTCGGCCTGCTGGGCGTGATCATCACGTTCTTCTCGTGGTTCGGCAAGATCATCAAGGAAGCACACGCAGGCGATCACACCCCGGTAGTGCAACTTCACCAGCGTTACGGCATGATCCTGTTCATCGCTTCGGAAGTGATGTTCTTCGTCGGCTGGTTCTGGGCGTTTTTCGACTTCTCGCTGTTCCCATCGGAACTGGCTGAAGTTGTCGCCGGTCAATGGCCGCCAAAGGCAATCGAAGCGGTCATGGATCCGTTCGATCTGCCGCTGCTCAACACGCTGATCCTGCTGTGCTCGGGCACCACGCTCACCTGGGCGCACCACGCGCTGATCCACGGTGACCGCGATGGCCTCAAGAAGGGGCTGTGGGCCACGATCCTGCTGGGCGCGGTGTTCTCGGCCATTCAGGCTTATGAATATGCCGCTGCTCCGTTCGCGTTCGGCGCCAACACGTTTGGTTCGTCGTTCTACATGGCGACCGGGTTTCACGGCTTTCACGTGATCGTCGGCACGATCTTCCTGATCGTTTGCTTGATCCGCGCCTACAAGGGCCACTTCACCCCGCGCCAGCACTTCGGTTTCGAAGCGGCTGCATGGTACTGGCACTTCGTTGACGTGGTGTGGCTGTTCCTGTTCATCGCGATCTACGTGTGGGGCAGCTGGGGCTACCCGACTCACTGATGCCGAACGGCGATAGCCAAGATACGAAAGGGCAGTCCGGGCTTACCGCGACTGCCCTTTTCGGTTTGTGCCCGCGTTGCGCGGCCAAAGGAGTCTGGGCAGGGCTGGGCGCGCTGGCCGAACGGTGCGCAGTTTGCGGGCTTGAGTTTGAGCGGTACGAGCCACGCGGTAGGGGGATGTATCTGGTGGTCCTGCCCGTGACGGTGCTGCTGGTACTGTCGGCATTGAAGCTGGACGACATGGTGCAACTGCCGGTCTGGGCGCTGATTGCCGTTTGGGGCGTTTTAGTTCCGCTGGTGGTCACCGTCGCTCTGCGCTTTGCCAAAGCCGCGGCGCTGATGGCGCGACTCGAAAAGGAAGGCATGATTTGATGCGGCGCGTGCCGATTGTTTCGACCATTGTTGTAGCCGCTGCTGTGGCGACGATGATCGCGCTGGGCGTGTGGCAGTTGCAGCGTCTCGACGAGAAGCAGGCAATGCTGTCGCGCTATGCAGTGGCAATGGCAGAAGGCTCGACCGTGGCGTTTCCGGGTGATGACGCAGCGGCAGTCGAACAGGCGCTGTTCCACCGGTCTGAGGTGGATTGCCAGTCGATCTCCGGTCCGTGGAACTCAATCGCCGGGCGCAATTCAAAAGGTGAGTCCGGTTATGTGCACCTTGCCAATTGCCAGATCGGTGATCGGCGTTCTGCGCCGGTGCAGGCCGGGTGGACCAAGGGGCCTCAGCACCCCGATTGGTCCGGCGGCCGGGTTTCCGGGCTGATTGCTCCTTACACTGACGGTGCTGCCCGGTTGATTGCCGATCCGCCAGCACCGGGCTTTGCCGCCAGTGCCCGGCCCGATCCGGCCGATGTACCGAACAACCATTTGGCCTATGCGGTGCAGTGGTTCTTCTTCGCCATCGTGGCGCTGATGATTTATGGGCTGGCACTGCGCAAGCGCTGGCAGGAGCGGGCATAGCCAGCACAAGCTGCCGAAGTCACCGCAGGATGCCCAGAATCCTTGCCACAAGCGCCCTTGGCCGTTAACCGCGCAAACCCATGAAGTACGTCAGCACCCGGGGGCAGGCACCCTCGCTCGATTTTCAGGGCGTCACGCTCGCAGGCCTTGCCTCCGACGGGGGACTCTATGTCCCTGAGACGTGGCCGCAGTTCAGCGCGGACGAGATCGCGGCGATGGCCGGGCTGCCTTATGCCAAGCTGGCGCAGACGATCATGCAGCCCTTCGTGGGCGATTGTCTGACGCCAGAACGCCTGCTGGAACTGTGCGAGCAGGCCTATGGCCGCTTTGCCCACGCCGGGGTCACCCCGCTCAAGCAGCTGGACGAGACGCAATGGGTGCTGGAACTGTTCCACGGCCCGACGCTGGCGTTCAAGGACGTGGCGCTGCAACTGCTTGGCCTGTTGTTCGAAGAGTTTCTGGCGAAAGGTGACGATCACCTGACCATCGTCGGCGCGACATCGGGCGATACCGGTTCTGCGGCCATCGATGCGGTGGCGGGCCGGGCCAAGGTCGACATTTTCATGCTGCACCCGCATGGCCGGGTGTCGGATGTGCAGCGCCGCCAGATGACCACGGTGATCGCGCCAAACGTCCACAACATCGCCATCGATGGCAGCTTTGACGATGCACAGGCGATGGTGAAGCGCATGTTCAACGATGCGGCGATGACCGGGCGGTTCGGCATCGCGGCGGTCAATTCGATCAACTGGGCGCGTCTGATGGCGCAGGTGGTCTATTATTTCTACGCCGCGCTGCAACTGGGCGCGCCGCAGCGCAAAGTGGCGTTCGCTGTGCCGACCGGGAACTTTGGTGATGTGTTCGCGGGCTATGTCGCGGCAAAGATGGGCTTGCCGATTGAGCGGCTGATCGTAGCGACCAACGTCAACGACATCCTGCACCGCGCGCTGTCGACCGGCGACTATTCGGCCAGCACGGTTACGGCAACGGCCGCGCCCTCGATGGACATTCAGGTGTCATCGAACTTCGAACGCCTGCTGTTCGACGGTTGCGGGCGAGATGGGGCGGCGCTGTCCCAGCAGATGAAGCACTTCGAAGCGACCAAGGCGATGCAACTGACCAATGCGCAGCGCGAATCGGCAGCAGCGCTGTTCAGCTCGGCGCGCGCCGATGCGGGCGATATGGCCAATGCCATGCGGTGGGCCTTCGAGGAATGCGGTGAAGTGCTTGATCCGCACACGGCCATCGGCTTGCACGCTGCGCGCGTGGCTGAAGGCATCCCGGCGGGCGTTCCGATTGTCACGCTGGCAACGGCGCACCCGGCAAAGTTCGTCGATGCGGTGGAGCGAGCGACTGGCCTGCGGCCTGGCCTGCCTGCACGCGTAGGCGATCTGTTCGAGCGTGAAGAACGCTGCGACCGCCTGCCTGGCGAGTACGACGCCGTTGCTGCCTACGTGGCCGAACGCGCGACTCCCAAACATGGCTGAACTGGATCTCCAGCCCAAACTGATGGTGGGTGAGGGCTGGGCGGACTTCGCGCTGCTCGATTCCGGCCATGGGCGGAAACTAGAGCAATACGGTCCGCATCGCTTCGTCCGCCCGGAACCGCAGGCGATGTGGACGCCGCGTCTGGCGGATTGGCGGGCGGATGCCGAATTCGTGCCCGGGTCTGATGAGGACGGCGGCGGGCGCTGGATGTTCGATGCCTCCGTGCCGCGCGATGGCTGGGAACTGGGCTGGAACGATGTGCGATTCACCGCCTCGTGTACGCCTTTTCGGCACCTTGGGTTCTTCCCCGACATGGCCCCGGTGTGGGACTGGATGGGGGAGCAATTGCTGCGTCCTCGCGAAGGCGGGGACCTTGGGCCGGATAGCGCAGCCTATGCCGATGGAGATCCCCGCCTTCGCGGGGATGCAAGCACGCTGAACCTGTTCGGCTACACCGGCGTTGGCACGCTGGCGCTTTCGCAACACGGCCCGGTGACGCACGTTGATGCATCGAAGAAGTCGGTCGCGCAGGCGCGTGCCAACGCGCAGCTTTCGGGGATGACCGAGCGCCCGGTGCGCTGGATCGTGGACGATGCGGCCAAGTTTACCGCGCGTGAAGTGCGGCGCGGCAAGCGCTATGACGGGATCATCCTCGATCCGCCCAAGTTCGGGCGCGGGCCAGATGGCGAGGTCTGGCGGCTGGAGGAAAGCCTGCCGGGGCTGGTTGCCGATTGCGCGCAATTGCTCGATGCCGACAGCCGCTTCCTGTTCCTGACGGTCTATGCGGTGCGCATGTCCTCACTCGCCATTGCGGGGCTGCTCGCCGAGGCGCTGAAGGATATGGGCGGCACCATCGAGCATGGTGACCTGGCGATCCGCGAACAGGGTGAGGGTGGCCGTCTGCTCCCCACGGCAATCTTCGCGCGCTGGAAAAACTGACGTGGATTGAAGAAGCAACTTTTTGGTGCTATGTGCTATGCACCAAACGACATTGGCTAGCGCCATTGGATACAAGCCCTCACCGTTGCAGCGGTGGGGGCTTTTTCGTTTGGGGGACGCGTTGCAGCGCATCCCCCGCCCGTCAGCCTCGCTTGCGGCCTGCCACTTCAACCACCTTCAAGATCAGGGTGGCAAAAGCGAACATGGCCCCAAGGAAGAGGCATAAGTCACCAAACGACATTGGCTTTCCTCCATTGGATTGCGGCACGATTGCCGCAGGGTTGTTGTAGTTGAGAAAACAAGGCTGTCTCGCCCCGGTCACCTGACCGGGCCAAACTGGAGCAACTTTGCTCCTCAAGAGGGTTGCAAAATGGTCCAGCCATATCGTTTGCCTTTGCAGCTCAGCAGAAAAAGCGGTGTGGACAACGCGCCGTCACGATGTCAGACGCGCGAGCCATGACTGACAGCCTGATCCTCGAAGTCGCCAATCTGGAAACGCTCGTACTCACCGGGATCTACTCGGAAGAGACCGGGCGGCCGCAGCCGCTGCGCATCACCATGCGCGTGGGGCTGAAGCATCAGGAGCGTTACACCGCCGATTGCCCGCTTTCCGCCAGCAAGAACTACATGGACCTGAAATTTGCAGCGACCGATGGCTTGCCCAAGGGGGTGCATTTCAAACTGATCGAGGCCGTGGCAGACCACATCATCGAAACGCTGATGGTGCAGGATGACCGGATCACGTGGGTGGAAGTGAAGATCGTGAAGCTGGCGATCAGCGAGAATGGCGAAGAGATCGGGATCACGCTAAAGCGCGAGCGGCCCAACGGGGCTCTGGTTTGACAGTGCGGCCGCTTGCGCTGGTGACCGGCGGCTGGCGGCGTATTGGCGGGGCGATTGCGCGCAAGCTGGCGAGTGAGGGCTGGGACCTTGCGCTCCATGCACACCATGCAGGCACGTTCGACGCGGAATTCAAGGCACAGCTGGAGTGGCTGGGCGCGGCGGTGTTCCCGCTATCCGGCGATCTGGAGGACCCTGCCTATCCTCCGCAATTGCTAACAGATGTCACTGCTGCGGCGGGTCGTTCGCCGGACTTGTTGATTAACTGCGCTTCGCTGTTTCACGATGACCGGGTCGAGACGATCACCTCGGCTGAACTGGAGCAGCATTTCCGCGTCAACGTGTTTGCACCGCTGTTGCTGACCCGCGCCTTTGCCGAGGCGCTGAGCGAGCGTGAAGGTTCGGTGGTCAACATCCTCGACCAGCGCGTGATGAACCCGGTGCCCGACCAGATCAGCTATACGATCTCAAAGCAGGCGTTGCACGCCTCGGTGCGCACAATGTCACGCGCTATGGCCCCCAAAGTGCGGGTCAATGGCGTGGCGCCGGGGCTGATCCTGCCAACGGCTGATTACGATGCCGAACAGTGGCGCAGGCTGGAAGAGGTCATGCCGCTCAAACGGTTGCCCGGCGCGGACGAGATTGCCGATGCAGTCCACTACCTTGCGACCGCGAAATCGGTGACGGGGCAGACTTTGTTTGTCGATGCGGGCGCAAGCCTTGAATCTTACCCGCGAGACTTCGTATACATGGGCAAGTGAACGCCTCCGCGCCCTTGATCGACAGATTCGCCCGGCGAATCACCTACCTTCGTCTGTCGGTGACGGATCGCTGCGATTTGCGTTGCGCCTATTGTATGCCCGAGCGGATGGAGTTCCTGCCCAAGGCCGAAGTGCTTTCGTTGGAAGAACTGCACCGCCTTTCACTCCACTTCATCGCGCGCGGCGTGCGCAAGATCCGGTTGACCGGGGGCGAGCCCTTGGTTCGGCGGGACATGATGGAACTGGTGCGAGCGCTGGGCCGAAAGCTGGGCGATGGGCTGGACGAGCTGACACTGACCACCAACGGCACGCGCTTGTCCGAATTTGCCGATGACCTTGCCGCTGCTGGTGTGAAGCGGATCAACGTCTCGCTGGACACGTTGGACCGAGACGGGTTTGCCAAGCTCTCGCGCCGCGACATGCTGCCACAGGTGCTCGAAGGCATTGCTGCGGCGAAGGCGGCGGGCTTGAAGGTCAAGATCAACGCCGTGGCGCTCAAGGACATCAACGAGGCGGAGCTGCCTTCGTTGATCGCCTGGGCGCATGGGGCCGGGCATGACATGACGTTGATTGAGGTCATGCCGCTGGGCGAGGTTGAGGGTGACCGGTTCGACCACTACCTGCCGCTCGATGCCGTGCGCCGTGATCTGGAACAGCGCTGGACCTTGACGCCAAGCAACGCGACTTCTGGCGGGCCTGCACGCTATGTCGATATTGCCGAAACCGGAGGGCGGCTGGGTTTCATTACGCCGCTGACAGGCAATTTCTGCGAAGGCTGCAACCGCGTGCGCGTGACTGCCACAGGGCAGCTCTACATGTGCCTGGGCGGGGAAGGCCGCGTGGATCTACGCGCAGCGCTGCGCTCTGATGATCCCGATGGCGCGCTGTCGGAATGCTTTGCCCGTGCCATGGGCGAGAAGCAGGAGCGGCACAGCTTCGTGATCGACAAGCCGGGCGGTGCGCCTGCTGTTTCGCGCCACATGTCGACCACGGGCGGCTGATGTGATGGCAAAGCTGGTGTTCTTGGGGCGGCTGGAAGACGTTGCCGGGATGGGCGAGATGTCTGTCCAGCCGGGGCCTGTGGAGCATGTGCTCGCTTCGCTTGATCCTGCGCTCGCGGTGCAATTGCTGGGCGAGAAAGTGCGCATGGCGCTCAACGGCGCGCTGTTGACAGATGTGGGCGGCGTGGTGCTGGCCGAGGGTGATGAATTGGCGTTTCTTCCGCCTGTTAGCGGGGGCTGAGATGCTTGACGTCAGGCTGGCGCTCGATGCCTTCGATCCCGCAACGGAAATCGCGGCATTCAATACACGCCACCACCATGCTGGCGGGATCGTCACGTTTCTTGGTCAAGTCCGCGATTCGGGCGGTGTTGAGGCGCTGGAACTGCAACATTATGCACCGATGACGCTGCCGGGCATGGAAGAGCTTGCCCGCATTACCCACGCGCGCTGGCCGGTGGAGGGGTTGCTGATCCTGCACCGCAGCGGCGTGATGCATCCCGGCGATGCCATTGTGCTGGTCTGTGCCGCCGCGCGCCATCGCCGCGATGCCTTTGCGGCAGCCGACTTCGCGATGGATCACCTCAAGAGCGAATCGTGGTTCTGGAAGCGTGAGAAGACCGCCAAGGGCTGGCGCTGGATCGAACCGCGCCCTGAGGACCGCGAAGACCTTTCGCGCTGGGGCTAGGCTCCGAGGCGGCTGCGTAGCGAATCGATCGCCCGTGTCTCAGCCTCAACCAAAACGTCCACCTTCTCGCGCGCGGCTCTCACAGCCTTGAGATCAGCGTCCGAACCATTGACCGCACGGTTGCTGGCGTCAGCTTCAAGACGGTCCAGATCGGCAAGTGGCATGGCGGCGAGGGAGCGGGCAGATTCCAGCCCGGCCAGCGCGACCGAGGCTACCGACCAGCTTTCTGTGCCCTTTGCCGCACCCGCTGCGGCATTGATCGTTCGCGTGGCAGCAGCCTGACGCGATTCAAAAGTCGCATGGGCGGCGTCAGCGTTTGCCAGCAAGGCTGCAAGGCGTTCTGGCAGGCCTTCGCTGACCACGGCGGGTGGTGTAGGTACCGGGAGGGAGCCCTGCGCGGCGCTATAGGCATCCTCGGCAGGGCGGCGCGCAAGCGAGGGAAAATCGCTGCGCTCGGCACAGCCGGCAATTAATAGTGCGGAAGCCAGCGAGGCCATTGCAGCGATGCGAGAATTGCGCTTGATCATGCCCGCGCCATAGCATGACCGGCACCAGTCGCCAGTGTTTGCATATGCAAGTGCAGTGATACGCCTGATTTCAGGCAAGATCGCATTGACAGGGCGCGTGTGTTTGACTATCCGCGCCCTTCTTTCCGGGACCCTGCAGGCAGCGGGGAAACGGCATTTTGCCCGTTGTCAGCGATTCGCAGGCGTTGGGTGCCTCATTTGGAATCGCCTCGGGCAACCGTAGGCTTTTGGAACGGATACACAGAACGATGTTCGCAATCGTGCGCACGGGCGGCAAACAGTATCGGGTTGCCGCCGGAGACAAGATCGCGGTCGAGAAGCTGGCAGGCGAAGCCGGCGACAAGATCACGCTGGGTGAAGTCCTGCTCGCTGGCGAAGGTGATTCGCTGGCTGACGCCGCCAAGATCACTGTTTCGGCAGAGATCATTGCCCAGGCGAAGTCGGAAAAGGTGATCGTTTTCAAGAAGCGTCGCCGCCACAACTATCGTCGCCGCAACGGACACCGCCAGCAGATGACCCTGCTGCGCATCGTGTCGGTCGCCTGAGCGCAAACGGAATTCGGAGTAATCTGAGATGGCACATAAGAAAGCAGGCGGCTCTTCGCGCAACGGTCGCGACTCAGCAGGCCGCCGCCTTGGCGTAAAGAAGTTCGGCGGTCAGGAAGTGATCGGCGGTGTATCCGGGCGCAAACGTCGGCATGGGCAAGGATCACACCCTGTTCGCGCTGGCCGAAGGCCGCGTCCGTTTTCACGGCGGAAAGCTCGACCGCAAATATGTGTCGGTCGACGTGATGGCTGAAGCGGCAGAATAACCGGATGGTCATCCAAAGGGCCATCCTGATGGGGTGGCCCCGCCGGCTTTTCAACGCTGGCCGATAGAGGGAGAGGGCCCCGCCCATCTCCCTCTTTTCATGTCTCCCTCGGACGTCAACCGCGCTTCCTCGCAATCGGACGCATTCCCCGTCCGATCCGGCGCAGGGCGCAATACCTTTGTCACGGCAGGTGTTTAGCTGCGCGTGACAGAGGCGCCGAGAACGGAGACTTTGTATGTTCATTCGCAGCGAACGGCTGTTCCTGCGGCCCGGCTGGCCGGAGGATTGGAGAGCTTTGTCGCGCTGCCGCAAGCGAACCGCCACCCGCACTTCTTTGTCACGCTTCCCGGAGCGCACGGTTCGCGTCTGGTCGGCTGCGTTGGTCTGGCACAATACGGGCAGGAAACCGAACTGGGATACTGGATCGGCCGACAGCACTGGGGGCGGGGCTATGCAACTGAGGCTGCCCGCGCCGTGCTGAGCCTTGCGCGTTCGCTTGGCCACCGCCGCGTCATCGCCACACCCTTTGCCGATAACGCCGGTTCCGCGCGCGTGCTTGCCAAGTCCGGGTTCCGCGCCACCGGGGAAGTCCGCAAGATTCGCAGTCCAGCGCGGAGCGAGCCGATGGCTGCGATGGTCCATGCTGTCGATCTGGCAGCGCCGCTTGATTGCGATGGACCGAAGGACGGCGGCTTTGCGTCAATGCGCCGCGCAGCCTGAAAGGTAAAAGGGCTCCCCTTGGGGAGCCCTTCACAATTCAACCCGGCAGTACTGCGTCCCGAAACTCGCTGTCTGCCTTGCCGATCAGCGCCCGGTCATCGTGCTGCCATGGATGGAAGCCTGGCATGAAATAGCTGAGCCAGGCCGGGAAAATACGGCGGATGACGCCGGGCTTCCACAGCAGATAGGTGGCCAGCTTCCATTTCCACTTCGCGCCGGTCAGGCCGTCCTGTTCCAGCAGATCAAGCGTGTCTTCCACGCGATGGGTCAGGAAGTTCTTGGTGACGATAACCATCATCAGGCTCTTCACCTTCCAGCGCTTCCACCGGCTCCAATCGCGCGTGGCATGGAGCCAAGTGTCGTAGGCGACACCCTTGTGCTCGATCTCTTCAATCGCGTGCCAACGCCACATATCCGCAGGTTCCTGCTCCGCACCTGCAAAATGGGCTGGGTTGGCGAGGAATTCGTGCGCCATCATCGCGGTGTAGTGTTCCAGCGCCATCGTGGCGGCAAGGTTCAGGATGACCGGGCGATCCTTTGTCAGTGCCAGCATTTCCTCAACGCGCTTGTCGATGCGCGCAATGTCATAGCCGGCATTCTCCGCCGCGCGGTTGAACGCAACATGCTCACGCGTGTGATTGATTTCCTGCCGGACGAAGGCACGAATTTCGGCTTCCAACTTGGGCGGCACACCATCGCGGTGCGCCTTTACCGCTTCGATGAAAAACGCTTCACCGCGCGGAAAGGTGGCTGAAAGCGCGTTGTGCCACGCGGTTGCGATGGGATCATTGTTCAGCCACCACCGGCCAGCAGGTTCATTGCGGCCAAAACGCCGGTCACGTATCGTGATCGTCAGATCTGCAGGAGTGGGCACAGCCTTGCCGGTTGGGGCGCTGCGCTCTAGTGCGATGGTTGGGGTCATGGCTGTCATGAGCCAAAATGTAGGCGTGCTTACACCAATGTCAATAAGAAAGCGTCTCCCGCCCGAGGAAAGCCGTATGGCGGCGCTTGAGGCTGCGCGTGGGTTGCTTGTTGAAACCGGGCCGCAGGCCGTGACGCTTAAGGCCGTTGCGGGGAGGATCGGACGCACCCATGCCAACCTGCTGCACCACTTCGGCTCGGCGGCAGGCTTGCAAAAGGCGCTGGCCAAACATCTGGCCGAAACGATCTGCGCCACAATTCGTGAGGCTGTGATTGCCAGCCGCTCCGGCATTGGCTCACCACGCGATGTGGTGGACCTGACGTTTGATGCGTTTGACAAAGAGGGTGCAGGTGCGCTCGCATCGTGGATGCTGCTTTCGGGCAACGAGGATGCGCTCGATCCTATTGTCGACACAATCCACGATCTGGTGGTCGATCTTGACGAGTATCAGTCAGACACGCAGCGCAGCACCACGCTGGCATTGACGCTGATGGCTTTGGGCGACGCGTTGATGGGCGGGCCGTTGGCGCAGGCGCTGGAACTTCCGCGCGATGCAGCGCGGGACCGTGCCGAAAAGATGCTGGTTGAAGGAATCGTGCAAGCCCAGGCTGGAGCACAGTGCTCTAGTCAGCAACCGTAAGCGACATCCATGCAGGGGCAAGGGCAGGCGCAATGTCCTCGACCCGGCGATGGTCCACTGCAAGGCCAAGGTCCGGGTATGCCGCCCGTTGCCGGGACGGGTCTGATTCGGCCAGCGGCACGACCACCAGCCTGCGGTTGACCTTTTGCCGCCAGTTCATGCGGGCGGTATTCTCCTGCCCCACATAGCAGCCTTTGGTGAAGCTGACCCCGTTCAGGTCCACCGCGTTGCATTCCAGCCAGAGCACCTCGCCATTGCCAAGTTCGGCCTGCCCCTCTGCCACCCCAAGCGACAGCCGGTGGGCAAGCCAAGCTTCGTCGGCCGGCGAATCATCTTCGGAAACAGCGGCAATCCACCGCTGGCCAAGAGCGGCAAGGCGCGGATCATTCGCGCCGCCATCGCCGGGGTGATTCTGCCAGAACACGCCGAGGCCATCTGCCCGCTCAATCCCGATCTTGCGACGCAGGCGATATAGCGTGAGCCGCTTTGCCAGTGCATCGGCCTGTGCGGCCTCGCAATCAATCAGCAGGCCACCAGACGCATCCGGCCACACGAAGAAGTCGAACATGACCTTGCCCTGCGCGGTCAGCAGCGCAGACCAGACCGGCAGCGCGCCTTTCACGTCGTTGGTAACGAGGCCTTGAAGAAAGCCGGGGACGTCTTCGCCTGTCTCCAGCGGGGACAGGCGGATCAGGGCGCGTTCAAATAGACGGGTCATGACTGGTAGATAGGCACCGCCATCGCTAAGGGGAAGGCCATGACGAACACGACTCTCACGATCCGGCGCCCCGACGATTGGCACACCCACTTGCGCGACCGCGACGTGCTGGCTGGTGTGGCTCCTTACACCGCACGCCAGTTCGCCCGCGCTATCGTTATGCCCAACCTTGCGCCGCCGATGACAGACGTGGCCGGGGTTGCTGCCTATCGTGACCGGATTTTGGCGGCGCTACCAACAGGCAGCGATTTCACGCCGCTAATGACGCTCTATCTCACTGATTCGACTGACATTGCCGAAGTCGAGCGCGGCTTTGCCGACGGTGTGTTCGTAGCGGCGAAGCTCTACCCGGCGCACGCCACTACCGGATCTGCCCACGGCGTTACCGACATCCGCACGATCTATCCGGTGCTGAAAGCCATGCAGCGCATCGGTATGCCTTTGCTGATCCACGGCGAAGTGACCGACAGCCATGTCGACATTTTTGATCGGGAAGCCGTGTTCATCGAGCGTACCCTGACTCAGCTTGTGGCCGATATGCCCGCGCTTCGGATCGTGTTCGAACACATCACCACGCAAGAGGCCGCGCAGTTCGTGGAAAGTGCAGGGCCGAACATCGCTGCAACGATCACTCCGCAGCACCTTCACATCAATCGCAATGCCATGCTGGTGGGCGGCATCCGTCCGCACGCTTTCTGCCTCCCCGTGGCCAAGCGGGAGAAGCACCGCCTTGCCTTGCGCAAGCTGGCAACTTCCGGCTGCACTCGCGTGTTCCTTGGCACAGACACGGCTCCCCACGCAAAGCACCTGAAGGAAACTGCCTGCGGCTGTGCAGGCATTTTCAACGCACCCTTTGCGCTTGAAAGCTATGTCACCGTCTTTGACGAAGAAGGTGCGCTCGACCGGTTCGAGGCCTTTGCCTCGCTCAATGGCCCGGCGTTCTATCGTTTGCCGGTCAACGAAGACATGATCACGCTCGAAAAGGCCCCGGTGGATGTGCCTGAGGTGCTGGACTGCAACGGCACCATGATTGTGCCGTTCCACGCGGGCGAAACGCTCGGCTGGCGGCTGGCCTAACGCGCTGCGCGCGCGCGCTTGGCCATGTCCCAGCTGTAGAGCGCGATGGCGAGCCAGATCAGCGCGAACGAGGCAAGCCGCGTCGTATCCAGCGTTTCGCCAAACACGGTCAGCCCCAGAATGAAGCTGATCGTCGGCGAAAGGAACTGCACGAAGCCGAGCGTCGAGAGCGGCAGGCTGCGTGCGGCCACGGCAAAGAGCAGCAGCGGCACGGCTGTTGCAATCCCCGATGCGATCATCAGCGGCGTCGTCCATCCGCCTGCGAACAGGCTGCTACCTGTGGGGCTTTGCGCTGCCAGCGCCGCGATTATGATTGCGGGCAGCAATAGCACTGCGGTTTCGATCGTCAGGCCGGGCACGGCCCCTACCGGCGCCTGCTTGCGGACATAGCCGTAGAACGCGAAAGTAAAGGCCAGCCCCAAGGCAACGGCCAGTGTCTCTACCGCGCCTGCCAGCAAGAGGGCGATGCCCAGCGCGGCCAGCAACACGGCGCCCCACTGCACACGGCTCAACCGTTCGCCAAGGAAAACCGTGCCGAGCAGGACGTTGATAAGCGGGTTGATGTAGTACCCAAGGCTGGTCGCCAGCACATGGCCGCTGTTGATGGCAATCACGTAGATCAGCCAGTTCGAACCGATCAGCAAAGCGCTCAGCGTCATCAGACCGAGTACCCGGCGGTTGACGATGGCCAACCGCAATTCCGGGAACTGGCGGCGAACCCACACAATCGCAAGGCACACGGGCAGCGTGAACACCACGCGCCAGCCTACCAACTCAAGCGGCGGGACATTGTGCAGCGCCTTGAAGTAGAGCGGCAGCAGGCCCCAGATGACATAGGCACCCAGCGCTGAGGCAAGGCCACGACGGAAGCTCTCGGATGGCGTCATTCGATACGCCCTGCCAGCAATGGCACCCTGGGCCAAGTGCCTATTCGCGCTGCATTTCATCGCGCGATTACATCGGCCCGTCGCAAACGCCGAATCTGACGCGATGGTTGCGATCTGTTCAGGTTCGGCGCTGTAAACATGAACCATCACGAAAGAACGGGACCAGCCAAAGACTGAAGGCTGCTCTCCAAGCACTGGAGGAGAAGACCATGTTCACTTTCAAGAACACCGCACTGGGTCTTGTTGCAGCCATGACCGCCGCCTCGACCCTTACCATCGCTGTTCCCGCATCGGCTGCCGTCCTTCCGCAGACGAACATCGAAACTTCGGCCAACATCGATCTGGGCGCGCAGTGGAACGGCTGGGATGGCCGCCGCTGGGATGACCGTCGTGGCTGGAATGATCGCCGTGGACGCGACGACCGTCGTTGGGACAACCGTCGCTATAATCAGCGCAGCAACTGGAACGACAACCGTGGCTACTGGCGTGGCAATGATGGGCGCTACTACTGCCGTCGCAATGATGGCACCACCGGTCTCCTGATCGGCGGCGTGGCAGGCGCACTGGTGGGCCGCGAAGTGGCCGGAAACCGGGGTGACCGCACGCTGGGTGCAGTCCTTGGTGCAGCTGGTGGTGCGTTGCTGGGCCGCGAAGTTGATCGTGGTGGTG
This sequence comes from Novosphingobium sp. 17-62-19, assembly GCF_002256775.1. Lineage (GTDB taxonomy): Bacteria > Pseudomonadota > Alphaproteobacteria > Sphingomonadales > Sphingomonadaceae > Novosphingobium. The sequence continues at coordinate 17,297 of NZ_NCII01000014.1, forward strand.
GCCGCTGCCGCTAAACGAATTCACCCGCCCTTTGGGTCGCACTGAAAGGTTGGGCATGGGAGCGTCTCGCACAAGCTGCGGGGTGCTCCCTTTTTCTTAACCATGACGGCTCTAGAAGGTGCTGATGCGCGCTTTCGTTGTTCCTGTCCTATGCCTTACCCTTGTCGCCTGCGGTTCACCGCAGGTCGAACAGGACGGTGCGCCGCTCGATCCGGTCATGGCTGAAGCGTTGCAGGGCCAGTTGATGGTCGATCCTGACCTTAGCCAACAGAACATGCGCAATCTTGCGATTATTCCGGGCGGCCCGATTGATCCCGCCTTGCCGCTTCCCGATCCGGCGAATTAATCGCTGCGCAGCCCCACGCCGATGCTCGCCCGCGGCTGGTCCAACTCACTCGAAGCCACCGGATAGGCGCAATAGTCCGCAGCATAGTAGGCGCTGGGCCTATGGTTGCCCGAAAGCCCCACGCCGCCAAACGGTGCTGCCGAAGACGCCCCGTTGGTCGGTCGGTTCCAGTTGACAACACCTGCACGGATGTTCGCCCAGAACCGGTTGTAGTCCTGCGGATCACCGCCGATCAGCGAAGCGGAAAGGCCAAAGCGGGTTGCATTGGCCTCGGCAATCGCCTCGTCGAAATCACTGACTTTTATCACCTGCAACAGCGGTCCGAACAGTTCCACGTCGGGCCTTTCTGCCACGGCAGTCACATCGATGATCGCAGGTGAAAGGAACGGCAGATCGTCCTTCAGGCGCACCATGTGCTTGATCGGCCGCCCGCCTGAGGACAGCAGATAGACGAAGCTTTCGGTCAAGCCATCGGCAGTGCGATTGTCGATCACTGGTCCCATGAAGGGCGAAGGTTCGTCAAATGGAGCGCCAACGATGATGCGGTCGGCCAGTCGCTTCACTTCGCCGATGATCTCGTCATACATCGAAGCTTTGACGATCAGCCGCCGCGCTGCCGTGCAGCGCTGCCCGGCGCTGGTGAAGGCCGATTGCACGATCAGCGTTGCCGCGTCCTGAATTTTCGGCGTGTCCCACACCACCATCGGATTGTTTCCGCCCATTTCGAGCGCCACCATCTTGCCGGGATTCGACGCCAGCTTGCGGTTGATCGCGATGCCGGCGTGGGCAGATCCGGTGAATAGCACGCCATCGATACCGTCGTGCGCCACCAGCGCCTGGCCCTCAACCGGGCCGCCGATCAGCACCTGCACGATGGCGGCGGAAATGCCTGCGCGGTGGAAGCATTGCGCCAGCATCTCGCCTGTCGCCGGGGTCTTTTCCGAAGGCTTGAAGATCACGACGTTCCCGGCGATCAGCGCGGGCACGATATGGCCGTTGGGCAGGTGCGCAGGGAAGTTGTAAGGTCCCAGCACGGCCATCACGCCATGCGGCTTGTGCCGCAGCGCAGAAGTGCCCTGCATGGCCGAGTCCAGCTTGCGCTGCGATGTGCGGTCGGCATAGGCGCGGACCGAAATCTCGACCTTGCCAACCACGCTTTCCACTTCGGCGCGGGCTTCCCACAGGGGCTTGCCCGTTTCGCGCGCGATCATCGTGGCGAGTTTGTCGGCATCCTTGCGCACTTCGTTGGCAAAGCGGCGGACCAGTTCGATACGCGTGGTCAGCGGTTGTGCGGCCCAGGCCGGCCATGCCCGCCGTGCGCGCGCCACCACATCATCAACATCGCCAACCTTGCCGCGCCACACTTCGGCGCCGGTGGCTGGTTCATAGGATACGATTTCGGCAGCTGCCACGAATATTGCCTGCTCTTCCAAAGTGTTCTTGCGAACGGTGGGTTCCGGTTCCCGGCCTGTACCGTAACGCGCCAGACGTTACCGATTAAACAATATTCATGTGCCGAACTACCCTAGATAGCGCATTTCAGCCCGCAACATGTCCCATTGGCGGCGGTTTCGGACCCATTGCCACGCCCATGTTCCGCACGGCTGCGATCTTCGCGTCAAGCGCCGACCATTCATCGCCTTCTGCAATCGGCTGCCAGATCGCCTCTACTTCATCGATCAGCATGGACTGCGGCGCTGGTTCGGACCAGTACGGATGGCTACTGTCCACGCCAACATAGGGTGCCAGCGCATCCTTGAATGCCGCACCTTCGGGCGTTTCCGCAAACGGGCCGCGCCCGCCGCGATGCGCAAAGAAAAACGCATCCGGCCCGGTGCCTTGCGCGACCATTACCTTTTCACATGCGCCGATCAGCGCAGTGTCCTCTTCCAGCCCGCGCGGCTCCACGCCAAGCCGCCACAGCCACCGCCGGGTCATCGCTTGCTGGTAAAGTTCCGGGTAGCGGTTCAGCGCCTCGATCAGCGGCGGGGCATCTACCAGGGATCGCAGCGCCACGGCCAGTTGCCCGCAGTTCCAATGGATCGCTTCGGGCTGTCGGCCATAGGCATAGAGGCCGGAGTGATCGAAGTAGGCCGCAGTAAAGCCCGGCTCCCACTTTGGCAGCCAGCGCCAAGGGCCATAGTCAAAGCTCTCGCCGCTGACGTTCATGTTGTCGGAATTGAGCACGCCGTGGACGAAGCCCGCCACCATATAGCTCGCCGCCATATCGGCCATGCGCTCAACCACCTGGTTGAAGAAGCGCGCAGCAGGGTGCGGCGCATCGGGAAACGCGCCTCCCGAAGATTCTGGGCCGGGGAAATTGGCAAGGCAATAGGCGACCAGTTGCGCCATCTCGTCTTCCCGCTCCAGCGCGGCCAGCCGCTGAAATGTACCGATGCGGATGTGCCCGTGGGACAGGCGCACCAGCACAGCCGAGCGCGTGGGTGAAGGCTCGTCCCCGCGATAGAGCGATTCGCCCGTTTCGATCACCGAAAGCGTCCGGCTGGTGTTCACTCCCAGCGCTTCCAGCATCTCCGTCGCCAGAATTTCGCGCATCGCGCCTTTGAGCGTTAGCCGCCCGTCGCCCGCGCGGCTCCACGGGGTTTGCCCAGACCCTTTGGTGCCCAGATCCATCAGCCGCCCATCCGCATCGAGCATCTGCGCGAATGTAAATCCGCGCCCATCGCCAAGATCGGGATTGTATGTGCGGAACTGGTGGCCGTGGTAGCGCAGTGCCAATGGCCCCGGCATATTGTCCGGCAGCGGATCAAAGCGTCCGAAATGGCGCAGCCAGTCCGCGTCGCTCAATCCGGCAAGGCCAATGCCTTGTGCCGCACGATCATTGCGCCAGCGCAGCCGGGTTTCGGGGAAGTCCGCCGCCTTTACCGGATCGCCGATCCAGTCGGCCAGCGCCATGATGCGGGGGGAAGGGCGATAGATCGCGTCTTGCGGCAAAGCTGGCATCCGGCAATAGTGGGCATCTAATTGCCTGTCCGCAAGCAGGCCCCACCGGATTCACGCGGAATATCAAAAGATCATGGCAGATTACGAAGATCGCTACTGGACCAGCAGCGACGGTTTGCGCCTGCACTTCCGCCACTACGAAGGCGATTCTTCACGCCCGCCAGTGCTCTGTCTGCCGGGGCTGACGCGCAATGCCCGCGATTTTGAGGATCTGGCCGCATCGCTGGCCGGGGACTGGCGCGTGCTCTGCCTTGAAATGCGCGGCCGTGGCGACAGCGATTATGCCAAGGATCCGATGACCTACACCCCGCTGCACTATCTGCAGGATGTGGAGGCGTTGCTGGCCCAAGAAGGGATCGACCGTTTCGTATCCATCGGCACATCGCTCGGCGGATTGCTGACGATGCTGCTGGCGGTATCCAACCCGCAGCGCATCGCCGCCGCCGTGCTCAACGATGTCGGCCCCGAAGTTTCCCCCGCCGGGCTTGAACGGATTCGCGGTTACGTGGGGCAGGGGCGCAATTTCGAAACGTGGATGCACGCCGCCCGCGCGCTTCAGGAAAGCAGCGGCGATGTCTATCCCGATTGGGACATCACCCAGTGGCTGCGCTATGCCAAACGCATCATGGTGCTGGGTACCGGCGGGCGCATCGCGTTCGACTATGACATGAAGATCGCCGAACCGTTTGAGGCCCCGGAGGGCGCAACGCCGCAAGTCGATATGTGGCCGCTGTTCGATGCGCTGGCCACGCGGCCCGTGCTGATCCTGCGAGGGGAAACGTCGGATATTCTTACCCCTGATACCGCGGCGAAGATGGCGTCTCGCCCCGGCGTGGAACTCGTCACCATTCCGAGAATCGGCCACGCCCCCACGCTTGATGAGCCCGAAAGCATCGCCGCGATCGGACGCCTGCTCGCCAGAGTATGAGCCGCGAACCCAAGCGCCCGCTGAAGCTGCTGCACCTGCATTCGACGTTCGATGCAGGAGGGAAGGAGCGTCGCGTCGTCGCGCTGATGAACCGCTGGGCCAAAGCGCCTTTCGGCAAAAACCTCGAACACCACATCGTTTCTGCCGTGCCCTCGGCGATGGGCGCGCAAAGCCTGATCGACAAGCGCGTCAAGGCGTTCTTTCCCTTCGGTTTCCCTCCGCTTGCCGGAAAGCTGCGGATCGGCAGACTCCAGCGTCTCGCCCGCGCGATGCAGGGTTTTGATCTGATCCTGACATACAACTGGGGCGCGATGGACGCGGCGATGGCGCACGCAATCTTTGCGCCGAGCATGGGCTTGCCCCCGCTGATTCACCACGAAGACGGATTTAACGCAGACGAGGCGGGCGGGCTGAAGCGCCATCGCAACTGGTATCGCATGATTGCACTTTCGCGGGCGAGCGCCCTCATGGTTCCGTCGTGTCAGCTTGAGGAGATTGCGCTCAATGTCTGGCGCCAGCCGCGCGGGCGGGTGCAACGTATCGCCAATGGCATTGACACTGCGCTCTATACCAAAAAGCCCAAGCCCGATGTGCTGCCTCGGCTGGTCAAACGCCCCGGCGAAAAGTGGCTCGGTACGCTGGCGGGCCTGCGTGCGGTCAAGAACCTGCCCCGCATGGTTCGCGCTATGCAAAACCTGCCGCCCGAATGGCACCTCGTGATCCTTGGCGAAGGGCCTGAGCGTGAAGCGATTCTTGCTGAGGCACTCCGGCTGCAACTCGCCCACCGCGTCCACCTTCCGGGCCATGTCGCTGATCCTTCCGCGGCGATCGGCCTGTTCGATCTCTTCGCCCTTTCGTCCGATAGTGAGCAGGCGCCGCTTTCGGTGATAGAGGCCATGGCGTCCGGTCTAGCCATCATCAGCCCGGCCGTGGGTGACGTGGCAGAGATGGTTTCGGCGGAAAACCGCCCCTTCATCACTGCGCCGGGCGACGAGGCCGCGCTCGCGGCTGCTGTTGCCACGCTGGCGGCAGACGAAACGCTGCGCCAGCGCATCGGCAAGGTCAACCGCGCCCGCGCTGCTGCTGAATTTGATGAAGCCATCATGGCAAAGCGCTATGCCGACGCATACACGCAGGCGCTGGGGCGAAGCAGTTTCGACTGACATTCGGCACAACTTGCTTCAGCAAGCGTTCACGCGCCGCGCGCAAACAAGCAATTCGGTTGAAAAGGCGGTCCCATCCGCTAAACACCGCGCCAGACAAACGCTAGCAATGTTCCACTTTAGTCCCTGAAAGCGCTGCCTTGGCTCTCCGTCCTGACCGTCCGCAATCCCGTACTGATCAACTGGCCGAGCGTTCTGGCGCTCAGGGTGACGCTTTCCTGCGCGAAGTGGATGATGCCCTGCGTGAGGATCAGGTCCTCACGGCCTTCCAGAAGTTTGGCAAGCCAGTGGGCGCGGCGATCGTTGCGGGCCTGCTCGGCCTCGGCGGCTGGCTGTGGTATGAAAATCACCAGAATACCTTGGCTGGCGAACAGGGTGAAGTGCTGACGCAGGCGCTCGACAAGCTGGAAGTGCGCAATCTCAAGGCCGCCAGCGAAGACGTCGCTCCGATCGTCAAGGACGGGACGGATGGCTTCAATGCATCGGCCAGAATGCTGCAGGCCGGCATCTTGTCCGAACAGGGCAAGAACGACGAAGCCTCCAAGGCTTTTGCTGCCATCGCCGCCGATGCGAAAGTCCCTCAGGCCTATCGCGATCTCGCCACGATCCGCGAAGTGTCACTCACGTTCGACAAGATCGGCGCTGACAAGGTCGTCGAACGCGTCAAGCCACTGGCTGTCCCCGGCAACGCCTGGTTCGGCAGTGCGGGCGAACTGGTTGGCATTGCCTACATGAAGCAGGGCAAGAACGATCTGGCAGGCGCAATGTTTGCGCAGATTGCCAAGGATGAAACTGTGCCTGACAGCTTGCGCCGCCGCACCCGCCAGATGGCGGGCCTGCTCGGCGTCGACGCGGTCGAGGATCCGGGTGCCGCGAAGGTTATCCAGCGTGCCACCACGCCTGCGGCAAACTGATATTTTTGAGGATGCATTGCCAATGAAGCCCGAAACCACCTTCCGCCCCAGCTTCCGGCGCGCATCGTTTGCCAGCGTGCTGGTCCTTGCGCTTGCGCTGGGCGGATGCGGCATCTTCGGCGGCAAGGACAAGGCCAAGACCACACCCACTTTGGGCCAGCGCGAACCGATCCTGTCCAAGATCGAAGCGGGCACCAAGGTTGACGAGTCGATCGGGCTGATGACGGTCGTTCTGCCCGCGCCCGAAGTGAACACCGAATTTGCACAGGGCGGCGGCAACGCCAGCAAATCCTATGGCCATGCCGCCATTGCTGAAGGCCCGACCAAGGCTTGGACCGTCAGCATTCGCGGTTCGTCCGCCACGCAGCGCCTCGCCGCTTCTCCGGTTATCGGCGGTGGAAAGCTCTATGCGATGGACACCGAAGGCATGGTCCACGCGTTTGATGCGATCAGTGGCACCCGCGCTTGGCAAACCTCCGTCCGCGCGGAAAAGAGCAATTCAAGCTCCACCTTTGGTGGCGGCGCGTCGTTCGATGATGGCGTGGTCTATGTCACCAACGGCGTGGGCGAAGTCGCCGCGCTTGATGCCGGGACTGGCGAAATCAAATGGCGGGTAAAGCCCGCTGGCCCGCTGCGTGGCTCACCGACCGTCGCCTTCGGACAGGTCATGGTGATGACGCAGGACAACCAGATCGTCACGCTCAACGCGTCTGATGGCGCGGTCCTGTGGAACGAAAACGCATCCGTAGGCCAGACCAACGTGTTCGGCGTCGCCTCTCCCGCAGCAGGGCAAGGCACCATCGTTGCAGGCTATTCCTCGGGCGAACTCGTGGCCTATCGCTATGAAAACGGCCGCCAGCTCTGGGCCGATGCCCTTGCACGCACCAGCATCGCCACCTCGGTTTCCACGCTGACCGATATCGATGCCGATCCGATCATCGAAAACGGCCGCGTTTATGCGCTGGGGCAGGGCGGGCGCATGGCTGCCTACGAACTGGTCACCGGCCAGCGTATCTGGGAACTGAACCTCGCCGGCATTTCCACCCCGGCCATCGCGGGCGACTGGATTTTTGCCCTGACCGATGAAGCGAAGCTGCTGTGCATCGCCAAGTCCAACGGTAAAGTCCGCTGGATGACGCAGCTTCAGCGCTTCAAGAACGAAAAGAAGAAAAAGAACCCGATCCTGTGGACTGGCCCGATTCTGGCGGGCAACCGCCTGTGGATCGCCAATTCGCGTGGTGAAGTAATGACCGCCTCGGTCACCGATGGCACCGCCAGCATGTTCACCGAACTCGGTTCGGGCGTCACACTCGCCCCCGTGGTCGCCAACCAGACGCTCTACATTCTGGATGACGGCGGAAAGATCACCGCTTTCCGTTGATCGCAAACGGTTTCCTAACCCTTCGGGCGTAACGGTCAAAGGCATGACCGCGCGTCCCTCACTTCCGCAATCTGACGTCTCCGCAGGCGTCGGCCTCGCGGGCCTTGCAGGCCTGTTCTTCTGGATCATGGTCTGCCGCTCATGGCCGCAGATCGTCGATGCGTTCGGCCTCAACGCCCCGCATGAAGTGATGGACGGCCCCGGCGCGGCGATGATGGCTCTGGTTTTCTCCGGCACCGGCATGGTCGGCTGGTCCCTGCTGGTGGACAAGGTCCACCGGCGCACCAGCACCGGGATCGATTGGAGCGCTCCGCGCCCGATCCGCGAAATTCTCGACATCTCGATCACCAAGATCGCAGGCCTGTGGGCCACTTGGGCGGTGATCGGCTTCGCCTATTGCCTCGGTCGCTGGTACTGGCGCGGGCAATATGTCTTCGCGATGGAGGTGCTGGAAACCGTCGTGCCGGTGCTGTTCCTCGGCGCTATACCCTATGTCCTCTGGCTCGACCGCGTGCTGGTCAATCCGCGTGACGCTTCATGGCACTTCGGCGCGATGCTCATCGGCCGCGAGCCATGGGAGGCCGCCGAAGTAAAGCGCCATGCCCTGTCGTGGCTGGTCAAAGGCTTCTTCTGCGCCTTCATGATCTCGATCGTCCCCGGCGGCTTTGGCGCGGTCGTGCGTTTCGATTGGAGCCACGCCTTCCACGATCCGGTAGAGTTCGCCTCGCTGCTGATCGAAACCATGTTCATGATCGACGTGCAGATCGCCATGGTTGGCTATCTCGTCACCATGAAGCCGCTCGACGCGCAGATACGCACCGCCAACCCGCACCTCGCGGCATGGGTCGCCGCGCTGATCTGCTATCCCCCGTTCATCCTCATGGGCGGCGGCGGGGTGTTGGACTACCATCACAACGGCGCGGAATGGCCGCACTGGCTGGCCGGGCAAGACGTGCTGCTGTGGATCTGGGCCGTAGCGCTGGTGATCCTGACCGGCATCTATGCCTGGGCCACGGTCGCCTTCGGCCTGCGCTTTTCGAACCTTACCTATCGAGGCGTGCTGACCAACGGTCCCTACCGCTTCACCCGTCACCCGGCCTACCTGTCGAAAAACGCCTACTGGTGGCTGGCGGGCCTGCCGTTCCTCACCACCAGCGGCTCATGGGTCGATGCCATCCGCAACACCGCGCTGCTCGCCATCGTCAGCGGCGTCTATTACTGGCGCGCTCGCACCGAGGAAAAGCATCTGCTGGCAGAAGATGCCAAGTACCGCGAATACCATGCATGGATGGCAGAGCATGGCCCGATCACGCGCACCCTGCGCAAGCTCACCCGCGCGCTGACGCCAAGATCACCGGCCGCCCAACCCGCCGAGTAGGCGTCAGACTTCGACGCCCTCGTCGGTTTCAAACACGCGAATCTTGCGCTCAAACAGCCCAAGTCCGGCGCGCTCCTGCGCCCACACCTTCATGTGCGCGGCCTTGAAATGCGCATCGAGTGCGGCCTTATCGCGCCACTTCTCGGCAACATGGATCAGTTCGTGATCAAGCACGTCCTGCGCATAGGCATATCGGATGCACCCGTCCTCGGCCAATGTCGCCGCGATGACCTTGGCCATCATTGGCCGGATCGCCTCGATGTTCTCAACCGGAACGCGAAACGTGCCCATCACGATAATCATCAGAAGCTCTTTTCGCCATAAACCTGCGAAAGATCGCCGCCCCACACGCCGTGATAGAGGTCGAGCAGTCGCTCAGCCGGGGTCTTCCCCGCAGCCACGATCTCGTCAAGCGGCTGCAGGTAACCGGTCTCGTTGTCGCCCGCCTCGTTCAGCATGGCCCGCGCCGAAAGTCCGCTGCGCGAAATCGCCAGCACTTCGGCGGCAATATCGCGCAACTTTCCGCCGCCCGGCAGCGAAGCGTCCAGCCCCAGCTTGGGTACTTCGGCACGCAGCTTTTCGCGCCCGTCCATGTCCCAATCCTTGACCAGATCCCACGCCGCATCCAGCGCCGTCTGGTCGTAAAGCAGGCCGACCCACAGCGCTGGCAATGCACAAATGCGGTTCCACGGCCCACCATCGGCCCCGCGCATTTCCAGGAACGACTTCAACCGCACTTCCGGGAAAGCGGTCGAAAGGTGGTCCACCCAATCGGAAGCCGTCGGCTTCTCACCCGGCAGCACCGACAGCTTGCCATCAAGGAAATCGCGGAAGGAAAGTCCCGATGCATCGATGTACTTCCCATCGCGGAACACAAAATACATCGGCACATCAAGCATGTAGTCGACATAACGCTCGTAGCCGAACCCTTCGTCGAATACGAACGACAGCATCCCCGTGCGCGCCGGATCGGTATCGGTCCAGATGTGGCTGCGATAGGAAAGGAACCCGTTGGGCTTGCCTTCCAGAAACGGTGAATTGGCGAACAGCGCCGTGGCCAGTGGCTGCAATGCCAGACTGGTGCGGAACTTCTTCACCATGTCAGCCTCGCTCGAATAGTCGAGATTGACTTGAATGGTGCAGGTCCGCAGCATCATGTCGAGGCCCATCGATCCCACGCGCGGCATGTGCCGCAGCATGATGTCATAGCGCCCCTTGGGCATGATCGGCAGCTCTTCGCGAGTCTTGTCGGGCCACAGGCCAAGGCCGAGATAGGCCAACCCCAGCTTGTCCCCAATCGTCTTGACTTGCGCCAGATGCCGCCCGGTTTCCGCGCAAGTCTGGTGCAGATTCACCAGCGGCGCGCCCGAAAGCTCCAATTGGCCCGCAGGCTCAAGACTCACCGCCCCGTCCGGCCCGGACATGGCAATCACCTTGCCGCCTTCCAGAATAGGCTTCCAGCCATATTCGGTCAGCGCCATCAGCAGGTCGCGAATGCCACCCTGCTCTTCATACGAAGGCGCGCGACGGTCCTCGGTCCGATACACGAATTTCTCGTGCTCGGTGCCGATCCGCCACGCAGACTTGGGCTTTTCGCCCTTCTGCATGGGGGCCACGAGCATGTCGCGGCTTTCGATGATAGGATCGTTGCGATCTGAAACTTGCCGCGTGCTCATGCGCGCAGAATTCGCGGCCCCAGCGAAATCGCCACCGCCGCCGGATGCGCACGGACTGCCGCCCGCTCCGCCTCGTCAAAGCCGCCCTCCGGTCCCACCAGCAGCGCCGCCGGTCCCTTGTGCGCAGCAAAGGCTTCAGCCACCGGCTCCCCACCGTTCTCGTCAGCAAAGAACAGCACGCGTCCCTCGGGCCAATCCCGCAGCAAGGCGTCCAGCTTCACAGTCTCGCCCAGCACCGGCAGCGCTGTGCGCGCGCATTGCTCCGCCGCCTCCACCATGATCGTCCGCGCCCGCTCGGGGTTCAGCTTGTCCGCCACGCACCGCCGCGTCACCAGCGGCACCACGCGGCCCACGCCCAGTTCGGTCGCCTTTTCCAGCACCAGATCGAAGTTCGGCTTTTTCAGCAATGCCGCGCAAAGCCAGAAATCCGGCACATCCTCGCGCGCGCGGAGCTGCCGCTCAACCTCCAGCACTACGGCACGCTTGCCAACCTCGGCCACCTGCGCCAGCCATTCCCCGGTTACATCGTCGCACAGCACCACTGCATCGCCTGGCGCCACGCGCATGACCTTGCCCAGATAGTGCGCTTGCCCACCCTCACTTTCCACGCGCTGCCCTTCGGACAGCGGCGTTTCGACAAACAGGCGAGGGGCCGATTTGGGCGGCCAAGCGGGAACAGCGGGCATGATTTCGCCCCTAGCGCAATTCGCGCGGCGCGGTAAGGCTTACGCCATGATCGAGACGGCACCTGCGCAAATCGTCCCCGACAGCGAGCACAAGGGCCTCGTCGCCCGCCTGCCGCAGCCATGGCGCAATTATGCGTTGCTGGCGCGGTTTGACCGGCCCATCGGCTCGTGGCTGCTGTTCTGGCCCTGTGCATGGGGCCTGTTCCTCGGTGGTGCCACCGGCACATGGGGCGTCCTCGCATGGATGCTGCTGGGCGCGATCGCCATGCGCGGCGCTGGCTGCGTCTATAACGATATCGTAGATGCAGACCTCGACGCCCGCGTTGCCCGCACCGCGCTGCGCCCTATCGCCAGCGGTGCCGTGAGCAAGCGCGCGGCGTGGATCTGGCTGCTCAGCCTATGCGGCGTTGGCCTCATTGTCCTGCTGCAACTGCGCTGGGAGGCACAACTGGTTGCCCTCGGCAGCCTCGCCCTCGTCGCCGCCTATCCTTTCATGAAGCGCATCACTGGCTGGCCGCAAGCATGGCTGGGCCTCGTCTTCACTTGGGGCGCTCCCGTCGGCTGGGTGCAGGCCACCGGCCTTGAAAATCTCGCCCCGCTGGCCGCGCTTTACGCCGGGTGCTGGGCATGGTGCATGGCCTATGACACGATCTACGCGCTGCAGGACCGTGAAGACGATGCGCTTGTCGGCATCGGTTCATCCGCGCTGTCGTTCGGGCGGCATGTAAAGACTGGCGTTGCCGCGCTCTATGCGCTGGCGCTGGCTTGTTGGGCCGGAGCCGTGTGGCTGGCGCGGCCCGATCCGCTGGCGCTGCTGGCCTTGCTGCCGGTCGCGGTCCATCTGGCCTGGCAGGTCCTGACATTGAAAGAAGACGGCACCGATCCGCTCGTCAAGTTCCGCTCGAACCGCACCGCAGGCCTGCTGATGGCCGCCGCCTGCTACGTCGTCGGAGCCGCCTGAGCGCCGAACAGCACCTCATGCCGCGCGCAGATTGCTGGCCAGAGCGTTGCAGCTTCCGGCACATCGAGCTGGAATACTTCGCGCAGAACGTCCATAAGTTCACCTGCCGAAGCCAGTTCCCGCCGCGCTTCGCCGCTTGCGCCAACGTCTGAAAGCACTTTCCCGCGCAGCATAAGATAGCGTTCGCCATCCCGCCGCTGCACCGTCAGATTCTGCACGAACACCGAAGCCGGATCGTTGCACTGCCAATGACATAGCGCTGATAGCTGATCCTCATCCGCAGCTTCGGCGCGGAAGTCGTAAGACATGGCGCTCTCGCCCAAACCCACCGCAACGCGCCACAACCCATCGTCCGTCGTGCCAAGGCTGACCGGCAGGGGTGGCTGCATCCATGTTCCATGCTCAAGCGGCACCGGCGCACCCAACCAACTGCCAAATCCGGCATCCACCAGCCATGTCCCTTCGCACTGCACCTGCAAGCACAGGTGCGTGCCCATGCTCTCGTCCCCGCGGAATTGCCGCATCACACCCGCACTCATGCGCATCACATCGAACCCGATGGCGGCCAGCGCCGCGCCCAGCACGCCGTTGTGTTCGTAACACCACCCCCCGCGCCGCGCCTCGACCAGCTTGGCAAAGGCAGCGGCGGGATCGGTGCTCAAAGGACGCCCAAGCTGGACGTCGATGTTCTCGAACGCGATCGCCTGCACATGCACACCGACAAGCGCTTTCAACGTCGAGAGATCGGGCTGTGCGGCCCCGTCGAACCCGATCCGCGCCAGATAGGCGGCAAGCTGCTGCTGGTTCAGCGGTGCAATTGTCATGTGCGAGCGACCAGCATCAATCGAATCCCTTTCGGGCGCACTCTGCAATCGATACTTGTCATTCTGCAACCTCAAGTTAGCTTCAGATCAGCTGTTCTTGTCCGCAGTCGCCAAAGAGAGTGCAGATGCACCGCAACGATCTGATCCCCATCGGCACCCTGTCGCGCCGCACCGGCCTCGCGGTTTCCGCCATCCGTTATTACGAAGATCGCGGTCTTGTCACGTCGGTCCGCACAGGCGGCAACCAGCGGCGCTTCCTGCGCTCGGATATCCGCCGGCTAAGCTTCGTCCAGATCGCGCAGAAGCTGGGTCTGGGCCTGGCCGAGATCGAACGGGAACTCACCTCCCTGCCGCAGGGCCGCACGCCCAACATCATGGACTGGCAGAAGATCAGCCGCTCGCTCCGCAAGGAAATCGACAGCCGCATCCAGCTCCTCACCCGCACCCGCAACAAGCTCGATGAATGCATCGGCTGCGGCTGCCTCAGCCTCGACCGCTGCGCGCTCTACAACAAGGAAGATCGCGCGGCGGCAGGTGGGCCAGGGCCACGCTTCGTGCTGGATTAAATCCCGAGCGCCTTGCGCAGTTCAGCATTGATCCGCGATTGCCAGCCTTTGCCAGTCGCACGGAACTTCTCGATCACATCAGGATCGAGGCGAAGGGTGACTTGCTTTTTGGGGTTTTCGGCAAAAGGTCGCCCAGCTTTGGTCAGCGTGCCCTGAGCGGCTCTAACGACTTTGCCACCAACCGAAAACTCGGCGCGAGCAAACTGCTCGTCCGTCCATTCAGGAAGATCGTCGTCATCCCAGTCGGTGGGCAAACTTGCGCTGTTCTCGGTCATTGCATTTCCGCATCGATATAACATGAACTCCACTATCGATCGGTGTCCACACAAACATGACCAATCTTCCGTCCAATGAACCATAAGTCTGGAACCTTGGTTCAGGGTAATCGAAGCGGTCATCATGGAGAGTGAATACTGGGCCACCTAAAATCTTGCCTGCATCAGCAAAATCTAGCCCCCGATCTTCAATGGTCCTCGCGCGTTTTGCAGGATCAAAGGTTACACGTAAGTTGAAACGTTCCTTCAATACTGCCCCCTGCACAATAAGTTCAGATCATTCGAATCCTTCCCTTGGCTAAACGGGCTCAGCAAGGTGGGGCAATGCCCCAGGCGGGCCGAAGCCCAGTTGTCTTTTATGTAACTACAAAAATGCAAAAGTCAACCCGCCGCCTCAAGCAGTTCCACCGCTCCACCCAGGTCGACGCTGACCAACCGTGAGACGCCACGTTCCACCATCGTTACGCCGAACAGGCGGTGCATGCGGCTCATGGTGACGGCGTTGTGGGTGACGATCAGGTAGCGGGTGCTGGTTTGGGCGACCATTGCGTCGAGCAGATCGCAGAAGCGTTCGATGTTGGCGTCGTCCAGCGGTGCGTCGACTTCGTCGAGGACGCAGATCGGGGCGGGGTTGGTGAGGAAGAGGGCGAAGATCAGCGCTACTGCGGTCAGCGCCTGTTCGCCCCCGGACAGAAGAGTGAGCGATTGCAGGCGCTTGCCGGGCGGTTGTGCGAAGATTTCGAGGCCGGCTTCGAGCGGATCATCGCTGTCGACCAGCGCGAGGTGGGCCTCGCCGCCGCCGAAAAGGCGGGAGAATAGGTTGCGGAAGTGACCGTCCACCGCTTCGAATGCGGCGCGCAGACGTTCACGGCCTTCGCGGTTGAGATTGCCGATTGAGCCTCTAAGTCTATGAACAGCCTCGGTAAGTTCGGCCTGTTCGGCCACGCTGGTGCCGTGGCGTTCCTCTGCTTCGGCGAGTTCATCGGCGGCGACGAGGTTGACCGGGCCGATGCGTTCGCGCTCTGCGTTGAGGCGGTCCATCGCGGCGGATTCCTCGCCCGCGCTGGCGACTTCGGCACTCGCGAAGCCGAAGCGTTCGGGCAGGAGCGGGGGCGGGCACTGGAACCTTTCTCCTGAGATTCCAGCCATTTCCTGCCGCCGCGCGTCTTCGTTCTCGGCGCGGGCGACGGCACCGGCGCGACCTTCGCGGGCGGTGGCCAATGTTTCGTTGGCCAAGGATAGCGCGCTATCTGATTGTTTTGATGCAATTTCTGCAGCTGACAGCGCGGCTTCGGCAGCCGTGAGGTCTGTGGCAAGGCGGGTGCGGATGCTCTCACCTTGCTCGATCTCTGCGATCAAACCCTTTGGTTTTGCTGCGGAAATTGCGCGTTCGGCTTCCAGTTCCTCGCGCCGTCCGGTCATTTCGGCGAGGCGCTTGGCGGCGTCTCCGGCGCGGGCCTGCCATGCGCGGATATCGCCGCGAAGGCCAGCAAGTCGTTCTTTTCCAACGGCAATGTTCTGATCGAGCGAGGCCGCTGCCGCTGTGGTTGCTTGCAACGATGTGCGCGCTGCATCGTTACGGGCGCGGGCGGCTTCGAGGGCGGCGCGGCCTGCTTCGGGGTCTGGTAGGGTGTTGCGCTTGTCTTCGGCAGCGGAAAGTTCGCCCTGCGCGGTTTGGCGTTGGTCAGTAAGGTCTGCCTGAGTCCTTGAAATTTCGGCCTTTCTCTGGTCCAGCCTTGCTCGCGCCGCCTCTGCCGCATCCAGCGCACGCAACGCCGCACGTTCGGAATCCGACGCTTCCGTGATGGATTTTTGAACTGCACCTAAATGCACCACGATGACACCAAGACGCCCTTGCACGCCTTCAAGTGCTGATTGCGCGGCGCTGACAGCCGCTTTGCGCGCGGGCAAAATCGCTTTAAGTTCTACCAGCCGATTTTCCGCTTCGAGCGCTGCCGCTTCTGCCGCGCCTTCACCCCGCGCGACAAATCCATCCCACCTTCTGAGCCGTCCAACTTTCGTGACCAACCATTCGCCCGGCTGAAGGACTTGTCCATCATCGCTGTCGCTCACGCGGACCAGCGCGAGTCTGGCGGTGAGTTCTGGAGGGCATTGCGGGACGTGGTGGGCGAGAGAATCGGGCAAGGGTGTGGGCGCTTGCGCTCCGGTCCAGAAGCGGCCTTCCGCGTCTGCCGGGGCGGGGCCGACCGGTGCGCTGGCGTCGCGGCCTAGTACGGCAGCCAGAGCGCGTTCATAGCCCGGCGCGGCGCGGGTGCCGGCGATGGCTGATTGGCCCAAGCCTTTGGCAGTCCGCGCTTTTTCGCGCGCTGCTTTGTCGCGGGCCAAAGCGTCTGCCTCTCGCTCCACGCCGGAAAGGTCAGCGCGGGCTTGGGCTAGCGCATTGCTGGCAGTATCGCGCTCAGTGGAAAGGGCTTCGCGCTGCGTAGTGAGATCGGCGCGCTCAGCTTCGGCTTTGGCGATGGCGGCTGCTGCGTCAGCACTTTTTGCCTCTGCTTCAGCGATTTGCACGGCGGGATCAGCCTCCCGCGCCAAGGCATCAGCCTGCTGGGCAATGCGTGAGGCATCCGCATCGAGCCGGACCAGACGCTGGCGGGCGGCGGCCACGGCAGCTTCGGCCACGCGCCATTCAGCGTCGATCCCGGCTTGCTCTGCCACGCGCTGTGCGAGGGCGATTTCGGCGGCGCGGGCGGCGCGGTCTGCGTCGTCGGCTGCGGCGGCGAGGGTGGGGCGGCGGGCGGTGTCTTCGGCAAGGGCTGCTTCGGCGGCGGTAAGGTCTTGATCGAGCTTTGCCATTGCGGCGGCGGCGTCTTCGGTCAGCTTGTCGGCGCTGGCGCGGTCCTGCTCGATCCGTGTCAGTTGGCGGTCGATGTCAGCCACGCGCTGTTCGGCGGCTTCCAATTGCGCGGTGAGCGAGGCCATGCGCTGGCCGTGGGCGGCGGCATCCTGCCTGCGATCAAACAGTTCGTCACGCGCTTCGGATAGAGCGGCAGCGGCTTTGTGCTGGGCGGCCTGGGCATGGTTGGCGAGGAGGGCCGCGGCCTTTACCGCTTCTTCGGCTGCTGTGGCCTGTGTGCGTGCGGCTTCAGCGGCGGCGGCGGCATCGCGCCAGCGGGCGAAGACGAGGCGGGCTTCGGAGAGACGAATTTTTTCGCTGACCGCCTTGTAGCGTTCGGCGGCGCGGGCTTGGCGGCGCAGCGTGTTAATCTGGCCTTCGAGCCCGGAGAGAAGGTCTTCGAGCCTTGCGACATTGACTTCGGTGGCGCGCAGCTTCTGCTCTGCATCGCGGCGGCGGACGTGGAGGCCGGCGATTCCGGCGGCCTCTTCGAGCATCATGCGGCGTTCGGTGGGTTTGGCGGCGATCACAGCGGCGATGCGGCCCTGGCTGACGAGGGCAGGGCTGTGCGCGCCGGTGGCGGCATCGGCGAAGACCAGCGCGACGTCCTTGGCGCGCACATCCTTGCCATTGACGCGGTAGGCGCTGCCTGCGCCACGTTCGATGCGGCGGACGACTTCGAGTTCAGCGCCGAACGGCCCGTCAGGATCGGTTTCGGCGGTGAGCAGGACTTCGGCAAAGGCACGGGCGGGGCGGGAGGCGGTGCCTGCGAAGATCACGTCTTCCATGCCGCCGCCGCGCATCGATTTGGCCGAGCTTTCGCCCATGACCCAGCGGATCGCTTCGAGCAGGTTGGATTTGCCGCAGCCGTTGGGGCCGACGACGCCGGTGAGGCCGGGTTCGATGCGCAGTTCGGCAGGCTCTACGAAGCTCTTGAAACCGGACAGTTTCAAGCGCTTGAAAAGCACGCCTCAGGCCCCCCGGCTGCCGCGCCCGCGCTTAGCGTGCGCCAGCCTTCTGGATCATCGGTTCAAGTTCTTCCCAATTCGCAACGCCGGTCTTGTTGCCATTGATGAAGAACGTAGGCGTGCCGGTAATGTCGAATTCCTTGCTCCACTTTTCGTTCAGTTCGGCAAGCTTGGTGGCCTTGGCCGTATCGGCAAGGCAGGTGGCCCCTTGCGCTGCGGCAACGCCACGCGAGGCGAAAAATTCGCTCATGCCGGAAACTTGCGCAATGCCGCCGAAGCGCTTTTCGGGCGGAAGCGAAGCGGCTTGTTGCACCGCGTCGTTGTTTGCCTGAAGGTTGGTGAACATCTGCGGCTGCCAGCCCCAGAATTGTTCGGACAGCGGGATCACCGCTTCGGGCGTGCCGCAGGTGGCGAGCAGGACCGATGGCATATCGAGCATGTTGAGCAGGAACAGGCGCAGTTCGAACGACACGCGGCCCGATGCGATGTATTCATCGCGCAGCTTGGGGAAGCCCTTTTCCGAAAATTCCGCGCAGTGCGAACAGGAAAGCGCGCCGAATTCCATGATCTTGATCGGGGCATCGGGGTTGCCGATCAAATATCCGCCATCGGCAGTGGTGGAGAAGGTTTCGGTCCACGATGTGCCGGCGGGGGCGGGGATCTTGGCGATGGGCTCGCTGCTGGCGACTTCGCCTGTGGCGGCGGCGTCCTTGTTGTCACAGGCGGAAAGGCCGAGCGTGAGGGGCAGGGCGGCAAGCAGGAGGGCGCGGGCGAGCTTCATCGTGTGGATATTCCCGTGTCTGGCGGTTTGGGCGGACGCTAGCCGATTGTGGCGGGGTGGTGAAGGGGGGCAGGGTTTGGGTTGTGGATGGTCCTTCGACAGGCGCGCTAATTCAAAGTCCCGTTCCCGCTCGTCCTGAGCCTGTCGAAGGACGCCAGCACAGCGTGGGATGCTTCGACAAGCTCAGCATGAGCGGACTGGCTTTGGTAACATGCCCTCCCCCAACCCCTCCCGCTTGCGGGAGGGGATTTCGCGGTGCTTACTTTGTCCGCGCGAGGATTTGTGGGCGCAGGGCGTCCCAACTGTGGGTGCCGGCAAGGAGAACACCGTCGATCATGAAGCTGGGGGTGCCGGTCACGCCGAGTTTTTCAACCGCATCGTTGGTCTGTTGGGCCAGCTTGTTGGCCAACGGTTCGTTGGCGAGGCAGCGGTCCATGGCGGGGCGGTCCATCCCGCGGGCGGCCATGAACTGATAGAACTTGAAGTCCGAGGCGATGGCGCGAGTGCGAGTGGTGAAGGGGCCGGTTGTCCAGCGCTGGCGCTGCGCGGCGGTGGAATTTGAAAGCGGGCCGATCCATTGCGGCTGGGCGCGCATGAAGGCGGTGTGGACCTGAAAGAAGCGGTTGGCGGGCACGCAGTTGGTGATGAGCGCGACGGTGACATCGACCGGATCGCGCACGAAATTGCGCACTTCGACCGCGCCCTTGCCGGGGCCGACCATGCCGAGTTTCAGTTGCCCTTCGGCTTCCACTTCGAACGCAGAACAGTGCGGGCAGGTGTAGCTGACGTACTGAACCAGCCGAAGCGGGGCCTTGGGATTGCCGAGGACGTGGTGGCCTTCCGGCGTGACAGATGAGGCGACCGCCCAGTTGGCGCCGCCTGCAGGGCGCGCGGGCTTGGTCGCGCCCGTCAGCGCCAGTGCGGCAAGGGCTGCGAAGGTGGCAGTTGCAAGTTTGCGGGTCATCCGTTCCTGTTTCCCCCAGAGGCACTATCGAGACTGCGTGCCAGTGATTCGAGCACGGTGCGCAGTTCGGGATCACCGATATCGCGCAACGAATCCCCCAATTCCATCGGAATCGGTTTTAGCGAAGGAGGCGCCGCGCGCGCAGGGTCTTTGGCCTTTGGTGCCTGAACCGCACCTTGCCTGATTTTCACCTTGGCCACCGCGCGATAGCCGAAGAAGCGGTTTACCCGCTCCATGATTTCGGGGGTCACGTGCTGGATCATCGGCGCGTGGGCAGGGCTGACCACCAGTTGCAGGATGCCGTCAGACTTTTCGCCGGGGGGGAAGCGGATCGATTCGGGCATACAGTTGCGCGCGTTGCGTTCGCCCACGATTTCGGGCCAGCGGGTGACAACGCTGGATTGCACGAAGCCGAAGCGGCGGAAGGCGGTGCGGCCGATGGCGGGCATCAGGTCTGCAATCTGGCGCGCTTCGCCGCCGCGCGGGCGTTCATAAGGTTTGAGCGCGGGCTTGGCGGCGGGCTTTGCCGGGGGCTTTGCACGCTGGGCCGTTTTGGGTTTGTCCGCGTCAGAAGGGGTGGTTTTCATATCGCCTTGGGCCATGCCATAGGTGCGCGATGCAAGCCAGAGAGGAAGCTGAAATCACCTTCGATCCCGAGGCAGTCGCGCCTAGTCTGCTCGGCTGGTATGACGTTCATGCGCGGCGGCTGCCGTGGCGCAAGTTGCCGGGGGAGGCGCGGCAGGAGCCTTACAAGGTGTGGCTTTCCGAAGTCATGCTGCAGCAGACTACTGTGGCGGCGGTGGGGCCGTATTTTGCGAAGTTTTTGGAGCGCTGGCCGACCGTGGCGGATCTGGCGGCGGCGGACGATGCCGATGTGATGGCAGCCTGGGCGGGGCTGGGATACTATGCCCGCGCGCGCAATCTGCTGGCCTGTGCGCGGGCGGTCGCGGCTATGGGGGAGGTATTTCCTGATACCGAAGAGGGTTTGCGCGCATTGCCGGGGCTGGGCGAATATACGGCAGCGGCTGTGGCGGCGATTGCCTTTGGGCGGCGGGCGGTGGTGGTGGATGCCAATGTCGAGCGGGTGGTGGCGCGGCTGTTTGCCATCGACGAGCCTTTGCCCGGCGGCAGGGCTGCGATCCGCTTTGCGGCAGGGCAGGTGACGCCGGACGAGCGGGCTGGAGACTTTGCACAGGCCATGATGGATCTGGGGGCAACGATCTGCACCGTGCGTTCCCCCCGGTGCATGTTGTGTCCGCTTTCAGTGCAGTGCCGGGGGCGGGCTGAGGGCGCGCCTGAGCGTTTGCCAGTGAAGGCAGCGAAGAAGGCCAAGCCCACGCGGCAGGGGCGGGCCTACTGGATCGAGCGGGATGGCAAGGTGCTGTTGGTGACGCGGCAGGGGCGCGGAATGCTGGGCGGGATGCGCGCGCTGCCCGATGATGGCTGGTCGGCCAAGGGCGATGGCGCGGCGGCGCTGGATGGGGAATGGCGGCAGGGTGGTGTCGTGCGGCATTCGTTCACGCATTTCGATCTCGAATTGCAATTGATGCTTTGCGTATCGTCGGAAGCGGTTAGTCTTGGCGAAGGAGAGTGGTGGCCGGTGCACGACATCGAGGCTGCCGGACTGCCCACCGTGTTCGCCAAGGCGGCGCGGCTGGCAATTGCTGAGAGGATTGGCTGAAAATGCGGGATTTGGCGGTATCGCGCAGGGCGCTGCTGGGATCGTTCGGGGCGCTGGCGGGGACCGCGTTCCTGCCGCGCATGGCGTGGGGTTCTGCAGCGGCGGAGGCGAAGTTTCCCACGGTGGCGCGGATGCTCGATGGCTACGTATCCACCGGCAAACTGCCCGGCATGATCGCAGCAATCGGCTGGGGTGCGGGTGAGGCGCCGCTGGACATTGCGCGCGGGAACTTGGCCAAGGGTGAGGCTCCGGCGCTAGACCTGGATAGCCTGTTCCGCATCTATTCGATGACCAAGCCGATCACCGGCATGGCTGCGATGATGCTGGTGGACGAGGGCAAGTTGCGGCTCGATCAGCCGGTTGCCGATCTGCTGCCAGCGTTCGGAAAAATGATGGTGCAGGCTACGCCCGATGGTTCGATCACCGATCTGCGACCTGCCAAGACGCAGATTACCGTGCGGCACCTGCTGACGCATACGGCGGGGCTGGGCTATTCGATCATTCAAAATGGGCCGATCAAGGACGCCTTCATCAAGGCCGGGGTCGTGCCGGGCCAGGCGAGCCGATTGCCGACGCCGGGGATGGACGGGTTCAAGCCGCTGGGGAGCCTTGCCGAATTTGCCGATGTGCTGGCCACACTACCGCTGGTTTATGAGCCGGGCACGGTGTGGAGCTATTCGGTGGGGCTGGATCTGCTGGGCCGCGTGATTGAGGTCGCTTCGGGAAAGCCGTTCGATGCGTTTCTGGACGAGCGGGTGTTTGCGCCCTGCGGCATGACCTCCACATGGTTCCGCGTGCCAGAGAGCGAGGCGGGGCGGCTGACCACGAACTATGCGGCTGTTGGCGGGATGCTGCTGCCGATCGATCCGGGCAAGACCTCGATCTATCTGGACCAGCCGCCCTATCCGTTTGGCGGGGCGGGGCTGGTGTCGTCTCCGCGCGATTATGACCGGTTTCAGCGGATGCTGCTGGGCTTTGGGCGGATCGACGGGCGGCAGGTGATGAGCGAGGCGGCGGTGCGGCTGGGGACGAGCAATCTGCTGCCAGTAGGGACCGATCTGTCGCGCTCGTTCATCAAGGGCAACGGTTTTGGCGCGGGCGGCTCGGTCGGCCTGGGCGAGGATGCCGGGACATATGGCTGGGCGGGGGCCGCGGGGACTGTTGGCTTCGTCAACTTCCGCGTGGGGCTGCGCGCGGGGTGCTATACGCAGTACATGCCGTCGGAAGCCTATCCGGTGCACAGGGAATTCGCGCAGGCCGTATTGGCCGACGTTACGGGGAAGAAGGCTGCAGCCTGATGGACATGACAATAGCATTTGCAGGCGGTGGGCTGGACCGTGCCGACCACATCCGGGCCGCTCCCGACCGGCTGGAAAGCCTGATGAACTGGCGTGCGCGACTGCTGAAGCTGGAAGGGATCGATCCGGTGATCGCGCCCGATGGCGGGCTGGAATGGGGTAGTCTGGCCGATGCGGACCCGGAAGCTGAACTGGTGTTTCTGGGGCTGAGCGAGGACGGACGCGGGTGCTTTGCCGAAGTGACGCCGCGGATCATCGGCAGCGTGGCACCGCCCAATCCACGGCTTTGGGGTGCGATGGGGAGTCTCTCACCTGCCGATCTCACGATTTATGGCGGCGCGCGCAGCCTGGTGGATTGGCACGCGCGGCACCGATTCTGTGCCGTGTGCAGCGCGCCGACGCGGCTGGCCAAGGGTGGCTGGCAGCGCAGTTGCACCAACGACCTGTGCAAGGGGGAGCACTTCCCGCGCGTCGATCCGGTGACGATCATGACGGTGGAATGCAATGGCGAGTTGCTGCTGGGGCGCCAGCCGCGCTTTCCTCCGCGCCGTTATTCGGCACTGGCTGGCTTTGTCGAGCCGGGCGAGGGGCTGGAAGATGCGGTGCGGCGCGAGGTTCTGGAAGAAGCGGGTGTAAAGGTAGACGCGGTGCGCTATGTGGCGAGCCAGCCTTGGCCGTTCCCTTCCTCGCTGATGATAGCGTGCCATGCGTTTACGACGCAGCGTGAGATCACCATCGACGAAACCGAATTGGACGATGCGCGCTGGTTCACGCGTAAGGAAGTGCAATATGCGATGAGCGGCGCGGAAGATGGCGCGTTCATCGCGCCGCCGCCGTTTGCCGTGGCGCATCACTTGCTCAAGTGGTGGTTGGCGCAATGAACGCGCCCGCAAAAGTCACGCTCGACATCTGGTCGGATGTCATGTGCCCGTGGTGCGTGATCGGGCTGAACCAGCTGGACAAGGCGCTGGCAGGGATGGAGGGCGAAGTGGACGCGACGGTGCGGTTCCATCCGTTCGAGCTGAACCCGGATATGGCAGAGGGCGGCGAGGAGCAGGCGGCGCATATCCAGCGCAAGTATGGCCGCACACCCGAACAATCGGCAGGGGTGCGCGATACGCTGAAGCAGGCAGGCGCGCGGGCAGGCTATTCGTTCGACTACACCGGAGAGGGCGAGGCACCGCCGCCGATGATGTGGAACACGCGGTTGGCGCACCGGCTGCTGACGTGGACCTTGCGCGATTTTGGGCCGGAGCAACAGGTGCGGCTGAAGCGCGCACTGTTCGACGCGCACTTTCAGGCGCGGCGGAATATGTCTGACCCGGAAGTGCTGGCCGATGTGGCGGAAGCTGCTGGGTTGCCGCGCGTGGGTGCGCTACAGGCTATGATCGATGCGGAGATCGACGCGCAGGTGGTGGCCGGGCAGCAGCAGGCTTGGGATATGAATGTGAGCGGGGTTCCCGCCGTGGTCATCAACGGTAGGCTGATCGTGCCGGGCGCGCAGGAGCCGGAGGTCTATGCCGACCTGATCCGCAAGGTTCTGGCGCGCGAACGCACACTTGCCGAGCAGGGCGAGGGCTGACACCAGCCTTGCACTTTGGTGCTGTTTCAGACTAAGGGCCGCGCATTCGCTTGGACCCGGTGAAATTCCGGGTGGCTATTCCGGCCGCCGATCCGCCGGACAACATCACGCATGTAACCTTTGAACAGCCGCGCTTAACCGCGCGCCATGCGCCTTGTTGTGGAATTCTTATGTCTGAAAATCTTGCCCGTTATCGCCGCGAATGGTTCGGTGATGCTGCTTTCCTGCGCCGTGAAGTGCTGGCCGGAATCGTCGTCGCGCTTGCGTTGATTCCCGAAGCCATCGGCTTTTCGATCATCGCCGGGGTGGACCCGCGCGTGGGGCTTTATGCCTCGGTGGCGATTGCGATGGTGATTGCGTTTGTCGGCGGGCGCCCCGGCATGATTTCTGCCGCGACTGCTGCGGTGGCCGTGCTGGTCACGCCATTGGTGCGCGAACATGGGGTGGAATACCTGTTTGCCGCAACGATCCTGATGGGTGCGATCCAGGCGGTGGCCGGGCTGTTGCGGCTGGACCTGCTGATGCAGTTCGTATCGCGCAGCGTCATCACGGGCTTCGTCAACTCGCTGGCGATCCTGATTTTCATGGCGCAATTGCCGCAGCTTACCGGTGTGACATGGCATACTTATGCGATGGTCGCAGGCGGGCTGGCGGTGATCTACCTTCTCCCGCGTCTGACTACGGCGGTGCCATCGCCGCTGGTGGCCATCCTGCTGCTGACCGCGATCAGCCTGTGGCTGGGCCTGCCGGTAAACACCGTGGGCGATATGGGGCAATTGCCGGAAGGGCTGCCCTCGCTGGCACTGCCCAACGTGCCGCTGACGCTGGAGACGCTGCGGATCATCGCGCCGTTTTCCATAGCGATGGCGGCGGTAGGCCTGCTAGAATCGCTGCTGACCGCGCAGATCGTGGACGACATGACTCACACCGAAAGCAGCAAGCGCCGCGAATGCTTCGGGCAGGGCGGGGCCAATTTCGTTTCGGCCATGTTCGGCGGCATGGGCGGTTGCGCGATGATCGGGCAATCGGTGATCAACGTGACGTCGGGCGGACGCGGGCGGCTATCCACCTTCGTGGCGGGTGCATTCCTCCTGTTCCTGCTCGCCGTGCTGGGGCCGTGGACCGGACAAGTGCCGATGCCCGCGCTGGTCGCCGTCATGATCATGGTGTCCATCGGTACGTTCAGCTGGAATTCGATACCCAACTTGCGCCGCCATCCGCCCACATCCTCGTTCGTGATGCTGGCGACGGTGGTCGTGGTGGTGGGCACGCGCGACTTGTCGCTGGGCGTGTTGGCAGGCGTGCTGCTTTCGGGCATTTTCTTTGCGGGTAAAGTGCAGCGCATGTTTGCGGTGGAGCGCAATGCCTCCGTCGATGGCACCTCCGCCACCTACAACGTGCGCGGCGAAATCTTCTTCGCCTCGGTCGACCGCTTCACCCGCGCGTTCAACGATGAAGACAGCGCACAAAGCGTCACCATCGACGTGTCACGCGCGCACTTCTGGGACATCTCCGCCGTCGGCGCACTCGACAAGATCGTGGATCGATTGCGCCGCGCGGGCCGCAATGTCGAAGTGATCGGCTACAACGAAGCGAGTGCGGACATTGTTGACCGCTTTGCCCTGCACGACAAGACGGGGGTGGAACTGGGCGTTGTGCCGCACTGAGGCGCAGGGTCAGACCAAGCCCAGTTTCGCCAGATCAGACGCAATCTGCGCGGGCAGCACTTCACCCGTTTCGCCTTCGCCGAGGTCTGCGGGGGCGTCGGCTTCTTCCAGATAGCGCCAGCCCTGGTGGGCGCGTTTGGGTTTGGGGTGGACTTCGATGAGTTTGGTGCTGACCACGATGTTGGTGCCGCCGCCTTCGGCTTCTTCGAAGCCGACGATTTCAGAGCGGGCGACAAGCTGGTGTTTGTGAATCCAGTAGAGCGAGCCGCCGATCATTTCCTCGGCGCGCTTGGGGCGGTTGCGGGTGGTGAGGTAGGCCAGTTTTGCCCCGCCACGGCGGCCCGTTTCGGAGAACCATTCGTGGATTTCCGCGAGGGATTGGGCTCCGTAGGCGACTTTGGTCATGTTGAGGGGCATTTTCGATCCTGAAACTCGGGCGTTGCGCCGGGCGTCCTTCGACAGGCTCAGGACGAGCGGGGTGGGGTTGAACTTCGAATTTTCGCTCATGCTGAGCTTGTCGAAGCACCAGCAGGCTAACCCGCCAGCCCGCTCAGGACTGCGAGGCCAAGGAATGAGAAGAAGCCCATGACATCGGTGGCCATCGTCACGAATACGGCAGAAGAGACAGCCGGGTCCACTTTCAGACGATCAAGCGTGACCGGGACCATGATTCCGGCGAGGCCCGCCACAAGGTTGTTGATGATCATGGCTGAGCCGATCACCGCGCCGAGCAGCGGGTTGGAGAACAGCAGCGCGGTGGCGCTGCCGACCAGCAGGCCGAGCGCGGTGCCGTTGGTGGCGGCAATGCGCAGTTCGCGCAGGATCATGCGCACGGTGTTGGAACTGGTCAGTTGGTTGGTGGCGAGCGCGCGCACGACCACGGCGAGCGTTTGCGTGCCTGCGTTGCCGCCCATGCCGGAGACTATCGGCATCAGTACCGCCAACAGCGCAAACCGCGAAATCGCGCCCTGAAACATGCCGACAACCGAAGCTGCGAGCATGGCCGTGCCAAGGTTTACCACCAGCCAGGTGAGGCGGGTGCGGACGGTGAGCAGGATCGGTTCGTTGATGTCACCATCGCCTGCACCCGACAGGCGAAGGATGTCTTCGCTCGCTTCTTCCTGAATAATGTGGACGATATCGTCCACAGTGATCTGGCCGACCAGACGCCCGTTTTCGTCCACCACCGCAGCTGAGATCAGTGCGTATTTCTGGAAGCGCAGGGCGACTTCTTCCTGATCCATCGTGACCGGGATCAGCGTCTGGTCACGCTTCATCACATCGGCCAGCGGGATATTGCGCGGGGCGCGCAGGATCCATGAAAGGCTGCAGGTGCCGATGGGGTGGTGCTTGGGATCGACGATGAACACTTCCCAGAATTCGGTGGGCAGATCATCGTCGCGCCGCATGTAATCAATCAGATCGCCCACGGTCATCGCCTCGGGCACCGCGATCAGATCGCGGCTCATCAGGCGGCCGGCGGTTTCTTCCGGGTAGGACAGCGCGGATTCGATGGCGGCGCGGTCTTCCGGCTCCATCTCGGCGAGGACGGCCTGCTGGTCCTCCTCGTCCATATCCTCGATCAGGGCGACGGCGTCATCCGTCTCCATCTGCTCGGCGAGTTCGGCAACCTCTTCGGGTTCCAGTTCCTCGACGAGGTATTCGCGCACGTAATCGTTGAGTTCGGCGATGACTTCGCCGCCGAGAAGATCCGAGATCGCACGGGCCAGCGCGACGCGGTCGTCCTTTTCGATCAGTTCGAAAAGGTCGGCAATATCAGCCGGATGGAGCGGTTCGACGAGGTTGTAGACTTTCTCGTCGTCACCCGCTTCAAGCGCATCGACCACCTTGCGCACGAAGCCGGGGCGCAGGGTATTGTCTTCTTCGTCGAGGCTTTCAGCATTACGCGCGGGTTCTACCGGCGGGGCGCTTTCGTCCGCGTCGGGGAGCAGGGTGTCGATGATGTCGTCGTCGCGCTGCATAGGGGCGGGGTTACCCACTGGACCGTCAATTGCAACCGCTTGGCAGACCTATGCGTGACTTTATTTCGAGAGGCACTATATCGGCGGCCAGACAACAAGGACTTGCGACCAATGGCTGACGAAAATCTCGTTCTTTCCCTCGATTCCGGCGACGTTGTAATCAAGCTGCGCCCCGATCTTGCCCCCGGCCACGTGGAGCGGATCAAGGAACTGGCGAATGAAGGCTTCTACAACGGTGTGAAGTTCCACCGCGTGATCCCCGGCTTCATGGCGCAGGGCGGTTGCCCCGATGGCACTGGCATGGGCGGCTCCAGCAAGCCGGACCTGAAGGCTGAATTCAACGCTGAACCACACGTGCGCGGCGTATGCTCGATGGCGCGCACTAGCGCGCCGAACTCGGCCAACAGCCAGTTCTTCATCTGCTTCGACGATGCCCGCTTCCTCGATAAGCAGTACACCGTGTGGGGTGTGGTCGAGAGCGGCATGGAACACGTCGACGCGCTGCCCAAGGGGGAGCCGCCGAAGACGCCGGGCGTGATCAAGGAAGCGAAGATCGTCGCTGCCTGATTGCGATTGAAGCTTTAGGATTGAGGGGCGGGGCCGATGGGCTGCCGCCCCTTTTCTGTTGGAGGTGGGATGAACCTGATCGAACATGCGCTGGTTGCACTGGTGATTCAGGCGATTGTCGGGTTGGCGACGCGCAATTGGTGGGCAGGTGCGGCGCTGGCCTGCGGGTACTTTATCGGGCGTGAGGTTTCGCAGGCGGAATACCGCTGGATCGAGCAGTTTGGGCAGGGGCTGCGCGCGAATATGCCGTGGTGGGGCGTGTTTGATGGGCGGGTTTGGGTGAAGGCTGACCAGTGCGCGGACTGGATGGGGCCGATTGTGGCGACGGGGCCGGTGGCTTTTGTGATGGAGCGGCGGGGGAAGCACTAGTCCTCCCCGTTTTTCCGCAGGACAAATGGGGAGGTGGCATTCGCGGTAGCGAATGACGGAGGGGTTGCTGCCCCTCCACCACCCGCTGCGCGCGCGGTCCCCCTCCCCATTTGCACTTCGTGAAAACGGGGAGGATTTGGTTAGATTGAGAGTCGCCGCACAGCTTCGTCCTGCGCTATCAACGGCAGGAGCGCGGCCATTTCCGGGCCGTGGTCGTGGCCGGTGAGGGCTTGGCGCAGGGGAAGGAACAGGGCCTTGCCCTTGCGGCTGGTGCTGTCCTTCAGTGCGGTAGTGAGGGTGCGCCACGGGTCTGCCTGCCAATCCAGCGTGGCGGCGATTTGGGCGGCTTCGGTCAGGAAGGTGCGGGTCTCGTCGTCGAAGGAGGGCGCGGTGACGGGGCCGGTGAGAACTTGCCACCAGCCCTGCGTCTCGTCGATGTGGGCGACGTTGGGGCGGATGGCTTCCCAGGCGGCCTCGCCCATGCCCTCGGGCAGCAAGTGCGCCACACGGGCATAGGGCAGTCGGTGTACGATCTGAGCGTTGACGCGGTGGAGGTCCGCCTCATCAAAGCGGGCAGGTGCGCGGCCGAAGCGGGACAGGTCAAAACTGGCGGCGAGCGCTGCAGAATCGAGCGACGGGTCGACCGGATCGGAGGTGCCTAGGCGGGCGAGCAGCGTGACGATGGCTTCGGGTTCGATGCCTTGATCGCGAAAATCGGCCATACCCAGCGCGCCGAGGCGTTTTGAAAGTTTGCCTTCGCTGCCCGTCAGCAGGGCTTCATGGGCGAAGCGCGGGGGTGTGGCGCCAAGGGCGGTGAACATCTGGATCTGCGTGGCGGTGTTCGAGACGTGGTCCTCTCCGCGCAGCACATCGGTGATGCCCATGTCTATGTCGTCGATGGCAGAAGGTAGCATGTAGAGCCATGAGCCATCGGCGCGGCGGATGACCGGGTCTGACATCTGGCGGGCGTCGAAGTTCTGGGGGCCGCGAATGCCATCGTCCCAGGTGATCGGCTGGGTGTGGTCGAGCAGGAAGCGCCAGTGCGGCTTCTCGCCTGCAGCGGCCTTGGCGGCGTGGTCGTCCTCGGTCAGGTTCAGCGCGGCGCGATCGTAGATCGGGGGGAGGCCACGGCCCAGCAGCACCTTGCGCTTCAGGTCAAGTTCCTGCGATGTTTCATAGGCGCGGTAGATGCGGCCCGCTTCGACGAGGCGCTGGAATTCGCGTTCGTAGAGGTCTGTGCGCAGCGATTGGCGCTCTTCACCATCATGGGTGAGGCCAAGCCATGCAAGGTCGGCACGGATCGCATCGACATACTCTTCGCGGCTGCGTTCGGCGTCAGTATCGTCGATGCGCAGCAGGAACTTGCCGCCGGTCTTCCTGGCCAGCAGCCAGTTGTGCAGGGCGGTGCGCACGTTGCCGACGTGAAGCTTGCCGGTGGGTGATGGCGCGAAGCGGGTTACCGTAGTCATTCGCAGCGCCCTACCGCGCCTTCGGTTCAAGGGGAAGGGATGAGAGCGACAGCATGGACCGTTGCGTTGTAAAGCGCATCATGCCGGTCGGCGCGGACGAAGCCAGCGATCGTGTCAGAGAATGCACCGCGATGGGCGGAAAGCGCGGCGCGGCCGAGGGTGGCGAGGGTTACTTCGTCCGGTGTCATGGACAGGCAGCAGGGCCGGTTGACCAGAAAAGGTTCGGGCCAGACCTGCTTCACTGTCTGGACAAGGCCGTGGACGGCGCAGGCGGCTTCGATGCTGCGATAGCGCTGGGCAAGATCGGGCACCGGATCACGCCCAGCGGCATCGAACAGGGCGCAAAGGCGCATCGCCATGACCATGTGCAGGCTCTTGAGTGACAAGCCGCGCACATCGTGCGGGCGGGCCATGCTTTCGACCAGAGCGGAGAAGCGGGTGGAGGATTCGCCGAGCGGCTGGTGAGCGGGCATTGCACATCCTTTGTTGCGAACGATTCGCAAGCTAGATGCGGTGCCGCACTCCGTCAATGAGAATCGTTCGCAAAAACCTCAGCCCGTCCTGAAACTGTGCGTGATCGGATAGCGGCGGTCGCGGCCATAGTTGCGCGCGCCCAGCTTTACGCCGGGAGGGGCCTGGCGGCGCTTGTATTCGGCCAGATGCAGCAGACGTTCGATGCGCACGACGGTAGCGCGATCGTGCCCTTCAGCCACAATTTGGTCGACGCTCTTCTCGTTCTCCACCAGCCCCAGCAGGATCGCGTCGAGCACATCGTATGGCGGGAGCGAATCCGAATCCTTCTGGTCCGGGCGCAGTTCGGCGCTGGGCGGCTTGGTGATGATCCGCTGCGGCATGACCGGGCCGAGCGGACCCATGCCGATCTTGGGGCGGTGATGGTTGCGCCATTCGGAAATGGCGAAAACGGTGATCTTGTAGGCGTCTTTCAGCGGGTTGTAGCCGCCGTTCATGTCACCATAGATGGTGGCATAGCCGACGCTCATCTCGCTCTTGTTGCCGGTGGTGACGAGCATCGGGCCGAACTTGTTCGACAGCGCCATCAGCGTGACACCGCGAATGCGCGACTGGATGTTCTCTTCGGCAAGATCGGGCAGCCTGCCGGTGAAGGCGGGGGCGAGCATTTCCCCGAATGCATCGACGGCGGGGGAAATCGGCACAGTATCGAGCTTCACGCCAAGCAGATTGGCGCAGCCTTCTGCGTCCTCAAGGCTTTCTTCGCTTGTATAACGGCTGGGCATCATCACGCACCACACGCGGTCCGCGCCGAGCGCATCGACGGCGATGGCCGCGCAGATGGCCGAATCGATGCCGCCGGACAGGCCAAGGACGACGCCGGGGAAGCGGTTCTTGTTCACGTAGTCGCGCAGGGCCATGACCATCGCGCAATAAATATCTTCAGGATGTTCGGCGAGATCGTGGACTTCGCCAGCATCGCACCGCCAACGTGAGCCGGAGCCGACGGCGGTTTGCGTCCAGACGGTGGTGACGATGGATTCTTCCCAATCGGGCATTTGCACCCACAGCGCGCCTTCAGGGCCGACGACGAAGCTGGCGCCGTCGAATACCAGTTCATCCTGCCCGCCCACGCGGTTGAGGTAGGCGAGCGGAATGCCGGTATCGATTGCGCGGCGTTTGGCCACGCCATCGATGCGCAGCACATCCTTGTCGATTTCGTAGGGGGAACCGTTGATGCAGATGAAGATTTCCGCGCCCAGCTCGGCCAGATGGCGGCATACGTCAGGATGCCAAATATCCTCGCAGATCGGCAAGCCCAGCATCGCGCCCTTGAACAGCACCGGTTCGGGCAGTGGGCCGGGCATGAAATAGCGTTTTTCGTCGAACGTGCCGTAGTTTGGCAGCTCGTATTTGAAGCGCGTGGCGGAAATGCGCCCGCCTTCGAGCAGGGCCACGCCATTGTGCAGCGCCCCATCACGCACGAAGACCGAGCCGACGAGCATGGCCGGGCCGCCATCGGCCGTAACCTTGGCCAGTTTCTCCAGCTCCACCGCCGCGCGGGCGACCAGCGCGGGCTTCATGATCAGGTCTTCCGGTGGATAACCGATCAGTTGCAGTTCAGGATAGACGATCAGGTCCGCATCGCGTGCCTTTTCGCGCACGGCGAGCATTGCGGCTGCATTGGCAGCAAGATCGCCAACCGTCTGGTTGAGCTGGGCGAGGGTGATGCGGAGCGTATCGGACATGATTCAGTCACTAGGCGGCAAAGCAGGTGGCCTGCAAGAGTTGCAAACCTGTCATCTTGGGCTAAGGGCCGGGGCGGGGATCGAATCCGAGGGAATCGCACGCATGAAGATCATGGCCGGCAACTCAAACCTGCCGCTCGCCCGCGCCATTTCGTCTTATCTCGAAATGCCGCTGACCGACGCCAGCGTGCGCCGCTTTGCCGATGAGGAAGTTTTCGTGGAAATCCACGAGAACGTGCGCGGCGAAGACGTTTTCGTGGTCCAGTCGACCAGCTATCCGGCGAATGACAACCTGATGGAACTGCTGATCTGTATCGATGCGCTGCGCCGCGCATCGGCAAAGCGGATCACGGCAGTGGTGCCCTATTTCGGCTATGCCCGCCAGGATCGCAAACCGGGGCCGCGCACGCCGATTTCTGCCAAGCTGGTCTGCAACCTGATCACCGAAGCAGGCGCCGATCGCGTGCTGGCGGTGGACCTGCACGCTGGACAGATTCAGGGCTTCTTCGATATTCCGACCGACAATCTGTTTGCTGCGCCTGTTATGGCGGCGGACATCCAGACGCGCTATGGATCGCAGGAACTGATGGTCGTATCGCCCGACGTGGGCGGCGTGGTGCGCGCCCGCGCGCTGGCCAAGCGGCTCAACAATGCTCCACTGGCGATTGTTGACAAGCGCCGTGACCGTCCCGGCCAGTCCGAAGTCATGAACATCATCGGCGATGTGAAGGGCCGCATGTGCATCCTGATCGACGATATCATCGATTCGGGCGGCACGCTGTGCAACGCGGCGCAGGCGCTGATGGATGAAGGCGCAGCCGGCGTTTCGGCCTATATCACCCACGGCGTGCTTTCGGGTGGTGCAGTGGCGCGTGTGAACAATTCGGCGCTGAAAGAACTGGTGATCACCGATACGATCATGCCGACCGAGGCAACCGCAGTTTCAGACCGCATCCGCGTGATGACGATTGCGCCGCTGATCGGCGAAGCCGTGCGCAGAATCGCCGATGAAAGCTCGGTTTCGAGCCTGTTCGACTAAGCCTTACTGGCTGATTTCAACCGTTCCAGCCATGCGCGGGCCTGCTTTGGCTCGCCCACGGCATTGGCTGGCGGTTTCCCGCGCGATGCCATGAACTCTTCGTGGAGCGCGAACGGCTCCATGAACAGTTGTTCGCGCGCCTCAGCGATTTCGTCGGCCAGTTCGGTGAGGCTTTCGATCACCGGGGCGGTTGCCGCGCGCATGATCTTGTCGGCGTTGTGATCGAACAGGCCCCACTTGCCTGCGGCGGTCACTTCCAGCGCGGCGACAAGTGCTTCAATGTAGTCCGCTTCCAGTTCGGAGCGGCGCTTGTCGAGACGTTCGAGACGATCAGCTCTTGCCATCCACGCGGCCTAGGCTGGCCACGACGAACAGGCAACTGCCATCACTCCCACGGCTTCACTTCGCCCGGCTCCAGCCGCCGGATCGTTTCCAGCCTGCGCGTTTGGCGCGTTTCCAGGCCCAGCGTCATCAAGGGCTGCGGACGTTCGACGAATTGGCGTGGCCCCATGCCGAACAGTTCGGTAAATTCGCGGATCAGGTGGCTCTGATCGTAATAGCGCAAGGCGATGGCCTCGGCCTCGGCGTGGTCGGCCACGCCGCGCAGATGGCTGGCCATGTCGAGTGCGCGGGCACGGCGAAGGACTTGCTTCGGCGGCATACCAAAATCGCGGCGTACGATACGCTCAAGCCTGCGCTGTTCTACGCCGAATTCTTCGGCAACGCGGGCGACGCTTACGGTGGGATCTGCGAACGCAGCGGCTTCGAAACGGGCCGAAATGGGATCAGGTTCACGCACCGCGCGATCGGCAATCAGGCTGCGCATTTCGTATTCCATGGCCCTGACCCAATCTTCGGGGGTATCGTTGGGGTGGCATAAGTCCAGCCAGCGCTCTTCAGGCAGGCCGAGATCGGTAAACGTTTCAAGCCGGTCCACCAGATCCGCCAGCTTTGGTCCGTTCAGCGCGTGGCAGACACCGGGCCGCAGGAAAACACCGACGCTGATGAAGCTGCCGGTCACGCTGATCGGCATACGCCGGGATTGGGGGCCGAACATCATGGCGGCGTTGTCTGCGGACTTGAGACCGACCGCTGTTTCTGCCTGCCAGTTGCCGCGCAGCTGCATACGGATACAAGCAAAATCGCTGAGCAATCCGCAATCGAGGCGGTGTTCAGGCGGGGCGTTGACAATGGTCACGTAAAAACGGCCAACCCAGCGTTCAAGATCTGCCGCTGGTGCGCGGCTGTACGATATTGGCTGGCCATCACGCGTGGCGTTCGGCGATGCTATCGCGCGGTCAACACCGGGTGATCTTTCCGTCCCCGGCCGACTGTTCCGTGTCATTCTAACTGCGCCCCCAAGGCAACTCATATTGGCGTTGTAGTGCCCCCACACCAAATCGCCTGTGCGTCCTGTCACGCTGCAACGGATGATACAACAGCTTGCTTCGGTGCCAGGAATTCTCGTCTGGCGGGTTGACCCTTTGATGTAGAGGCATAAACACCTGCGGCATGAAACTTGATCAGGACATCGCCCTCGCCATACGCCTTGCCGGTGCAGCTGCTGCGGCAATTCGTCCTTACTTTCGGACAGTTGCTGCCGAACGCAAGGACGATGCGACGCCCGTGACGCTGGCTGACCGAGCAGCGGAAGAAGCCATGCGCCGTATCCTGACCGCCGAAGTTCCGCGCGATACCGTGATCGGGGAGGAGTTCGGTTCGACCGCAGGCAGTTCAGGGCGCAGCTGGGTACTTGATCCGATTGACGGAACGGCGGGCTTTCTTGCTGGGCGCCCCATCTTTGGCACGCTGATCGCGTTGATGGTTGAGGGCTTCCCGGTGCTGGGCGTGATCGATCAGCCGATCATCGGGGAGCGCTGGATCGGGGCGATGGGCATGGAAACTACGCTCAATGGCAAGCCCGTGCGCACGCGCCTCTGCCGCGAACTGTCGGAGGCCACGTTGGCGACCACAGGGCCGCACTACTTCGATGATCACGATGGTGGGCACTTCATGGGCCTTGCCGCCAAGACCGATCACAAACGCATGGTCATGGGCGGGGATTGCTACAACTATGCCATGCTGGCGACGGGGCAGCTTGATGTGGTGTGCGAAGCTGGCCTGAAGATCCACGACTGGGCAGCGCTAGTGCCGGTGGTCGAAGGCGCAGGCGGGACAATGGCTGATTGGAACGGCGAGCCGCTCCATGCAGGCTCGGATGGCCACGTGATTGCGCTCGGCGATCCGGCACGGCTGGATGATGTGGTCGAGGCACTGGCCTGCGCGCATTGAGCCACGCGCGTCGGGTTGTGCAGGGGCTATAGCCCCGCGCGCAGCATCCATTCGTGGAAAAGGCGCACCGGACGCGATTGCAGCGCGCGCGGGCGGCAGACGAACCAGTAAGAATAGGGGCTGTCCACGTCGATGTCATAGAGGCGGGCAAGGCGCGAATCGTGGCTGCGATGATAGTGATCGTCATGCATGATCGCGATGCCAAGGCCCTGGGCTGCGGCTTCGAGGATCAGCTGGCCTGAATCGAAATGGTCGATTGCGGCTGGCTCCAGCTTTTCGAGATGCAGAGCCTTCTTCCACGCCTCGAAACTTGCCGGAAGATCATTGTGGACAAGGAACGTCTGCTTTGAAAGCTTCTCCACATCAGGGCGTTCGCCCAGTTCCTCTGCCAGTGCGGTCGATGTGATGGCGTGGACGCGGTTGTGATCGAGCCGCACCGAATGGAGCGAGGCGTCCGGCCCTTCGGACAGGACGATGGCCGCATCGATGGTGTCGCCCAGCTTGGTTTCGGCGGCATGGCCCGAATCGATGTCGATGTGCAGTTGCGGGTGCAGTTTGCGCAGTTCTCCCAGCCGCGGGAACAGGCGCTGGCTGCCGAACAAGGGCAACACGCCCAGCCGCAACCGCATGACTTTGCCAGTATCGATCAGGCGGTCCACCCGGTCGGCCATCTCGTCAATCAGCGGGGCAACTGCATCGTAAAGCTGCTGGCCTTCCTCGGTAAGCTTCAGCGCCTGATGCTTGCGCTCGAACATCGGCTTGCCGACGAAATCCTCCAGCGCGCCAAGGCGGCGTGACAGGGCCGAGGGGCTGAGCGCCAGTTCAGCCGCTGCCGTCTTGGCCGAACCTGCCCGCACGACGCGAATGAACGCCTCGAGCGAACGCAGGGGAGGAAGGCGGCGGATCATCGTTTTGCCCTATTCTTCAACAGTAACTTCGGTGCGCGGTGCGTGAAGGCGCAACCGCGTGAGGCGGCGTTCATCGCCTCCGGTCACTTCCAGCCGCCAGCCGCTGGGATGTTCCAGCACCCGCCCGACTGGAGGCACTTCGCCCGCCAATACCACGGCAAGTCCGCCCAGCGTATCCACGTCTTCCTCCACTTCGGCAAGACGTGGATCAACGATTTCCGCTACGTCATCCAGTTCTGCACGGGCATCTGCGTCCCAGGTTTCGGGATCGATGCGGCGGAGCAGTTCTTCCGGCGCGTCATCGTGCTCATCCTCGATCTCGCCGATGATCTCTTCGACAAGGTCTTCGATGGTGATGATCCCATCGGTTCCAGAATATTCATCGATGACCACGGCAAGGTGCGTACGCTTGCTGCGCATATCGGCCAATACGTCAAGCGCGCCCCGTGCCTGAGGCACGAACAAGGGCTGGCGCATCAGGCTGGTCCAATCCTTAGGGGCGGGCTTGTTTGACAGCAGCATACCCGCAACGATCGTGAATACGTCCTTCACGTGGATCATGCCGATGATCTCGTCGAGCGATTCGCCGTAGACGGGCATCCGGCTGTGGCCATTCTCTGCAAACGAGGCGACCATTTCCTCGAACGTGGCCGATGCAGCCACAGCGATGATTTCGCCGCGCGGGATTGCTACGTCGTCGGCATCGTGCTCGCTGAAATGGAGCAGATTGCGCAGCATCTGGCGCTCAAGCGGAACCAGATCGCCGTTGTTTGCACCTGTGCGGGGCTTTTCACCCTCGTGCTCGTCGATCGCTTCCTCGATCTGCGCACGGAGCGATTGATCGTTGTCCGGCCCTTTGAAGAAAGCCCTGATCGCGCGCCATAGCGTTCGATTACTACTGTCTGCGTCTCCTGATCGGCTGTCGCCGGCGGAGTCATTGCCCTCGGGCACTTCGGTATTCCCCTTCGTGGTCAGTCTTCGACCGCATATGGGTCGGCAATGCCCATGAGCGCAAGCGACTTCCGCTCCAGTTCCTCCATTTCCTCGGCCTGTGCGTCGCCCAGTTCATGGTCGTACCCGGCAAGGTGGAGCAATCCGTGGACGATCAGGTGCGTGGCGTGGATATCCACCGAGACACCTTTATCCAAAGCTTCGCGCGTGCAGACACCGTGGGCGAGGATCATGTCTCCCAGCATCCCCGGCGCGCTTTCATCAGCGGCGGCGTGCAATACTTCCTCGCGGCTGAGCATGGGGAAGGACAGAACGTTGGTGGGCTTGTCCTTGGCCCGCCACTGCTTGTTCAGCGCATGGACCTCTTCATCATCGGCCATGACGAGGCTGATCAGCAGGTTCTCATGCGCAAGTTCAGGCGCAATCCGCGCCGTAGCTTCGGCCGCACGGTTGGCGAGCGCTTCCCAGTCTATCTCATCGCCCCAGATTGGGTCGATGTCGATTTCCAGTATCGGAGCGCTCATACGTCACTGCCATCATTCTTGCCTTCATAGGCCTCGACGATGCGCCCGACGATCGGATGGCGCACCACATCTGCGGTGTTGAAGCGGACCGTGGCGATGCCTTCCACGCCTTCCAGGCGCTTGACGGCATCGTTGAGGCCACTCGCGCTGACGCCGCCGGGCAAATCGACCTGCTTGGGGTCACCGCAGATCACCATGCGGCTGTTCTGGCCAAAGCGGGTGAGGAACATCTTCATCTGCGCCGGCGTTGTGTTTTGCGCCTCGTCGAGAATCACGAAAGCATCGGCGAGCGTTCGGCCACGCATGAAGGCAATCGGCGCAATTTCGATTTCAGCGCTGGCAAGGCGGCGCTCTACCTGTTCGGGCGGCATACAATCGTAAAGTGCGTCATAAAGCGGGCGCAGATAAGGATCGACCTTTTCCTTCATGTCGCCGGGCAGGAAGCCCAGCCGTTCGCCTGCTTCCACAGCCGGACGTGACAGGATCAGACGTTGAACCGAACCGGAAATAAGCTGCGCCACGGCCTGTGCCACGGCGAGGTAGGTCTTGCCGGTGCCTGCCGGGCCAAGCGCAAAGATCACGTCATGGCTGACCAGTGCACGCATATAGTCGATCTGCGTCGCCGAGCGCGGGACGATGGTCTTCTTGCGTGTGCGGATCATGATGGGTGGCGCACCGCCGGGTGCCCCGGTGATGATGCCTTCCAGCGTCGGCTCCACACTCATCGCAATCAGCGAATCGACTGCGCCTGAATCCACCTCCTGCCCCAACAGCAGGCGTTGATGCATACCTTTGAGAACATCGCGCGCGCGCGCTACGGGATCGTCCGGCCCTTCGATCACCACGCGGTTGCCGCGCGCGGAAATAAACACTCCCAGCCGGTTCTCCAGAAGCACGAGATTGGTGT
Organism: Novosphingobium sp. 17-62-19; assembly: GCF_002256775.1. Taxonomy (GTDB): domain Bacteria; phylum Pseudomonadota; class Alphaproteobacteria; order Sphingomonadales; family Sphingomonadaceae; genus Novosphingobium. Next base: position 56,381 of record NZ_NCII01000014.1, read on the forward strand.
CGAACTGGCCGAACAGCGCGCCAAGCACCGTCTGCTCGTCAAATTCAACCTCAACCCTGGCTCGCCCCATATGGCCAGCACGCGGCTGTCCAAGGCGATGTTGTTCGGGCCGGTGATGCGCTTCATCAGCGCGGGGGAATTTTCGGGCCATGCGCTCCTTTTGCGTTGGGCCTTGGCGAAAGAAGGCCTGACTCAGAGCATAAGAACGGATGTTGCGCAGACAAGACGCTGAGCGACTATTCCACAGAGGTATTAGACAAGATGCCCGGAAAGGGAGTTTGGCCCGGCATCAACCAGTTCGACAGTGACCATCGATCCAATGTCCGCCTCACCGATGAAATGCACCGATTGCAGCCACGGAGACTTGCCCAGCCACTGGCCGGGAAGCTTGCCCTTCCGTTCAACCAGAACATCGCAGGTCTTGCCCACGCTGGCCTTGTTGAAGGCCCACTGATCGCGGTTAAGTGCTGCCTGAAGGCGTTGGAGCCGTTCATCCATCACGCTGGCAGGCACGTGATCTGCCATTGTGGCAGCAGGGGTGCCGGGGCGGGGGGAATACTTGAAGCTGAAGGCCTGCGCATAGCCAACCGCATCGACAAGCCGCAGTGTGTCCTCGAACTCCGCCTCGGTCTCGCCTGGGAAGCCGACGATGAAATCGCCCGACAGCGCTATATCAGGCCGGACGGCGCGGATGCGTTCGAGCAGGCGAAGATAGCTCTCCGTAGTATGGCTGCGGTTCATGGCCTTCAGCACGCGGTCGTTGCCAGCCTGCACAGGCAAATGGAGGAATGGCATCAGCTTTTCCAGTTCGCCATGTGCGGCGATCAAGCCGTCGGTCATGTCGTTGGGATGGCTGGTGGTATAACGGATACGCTTGAGGTCCGGCTCTGCCGCGAGCGCACGAGCAAGGCCATCTAGGCCTACCGGACGACCCTTGTCATCCTCGCCTGTCCAGGCATTGACGTTCTGGCCCAGCAGTGTGATTTCACGCGCGCCGCCTGCGACCAGCAGCTTGGCCTCTTCTACCAGATCGGCGAACGGGCGGCTGATTTCCGCGCCGCGCGTATAGGGCACGACGCAATAGGTGCAGAACTTGTCGCACCCTTCCTGCACCGTCAGAAAGGCGGTGGGCGCGGATTTGCGGCGCTTGGGCAGTGCGGCAAACTTGGCCTCGGCAGGCATATCGGTTTCGGTCGAGCGTTTTCCAGCGGCGGCATCTGCGACCATGGCAGGCAGGCGATGATAGGACTGGGGGCCTACCACGACCTTCACGCCGGGCGCGCGCGCCATTATTTCTTCGCCCTCTGCTTGCGCGACGCAACCGGCCACTGCAATCATCGGGGCAGAGCCGTCCTCCCGGCGTCCATCTTTCATCAGGCGGCCGATGTCGGAGTACACTTTCTCCGTCGCTTTTTCGCGGATGTGGCAGGTGTTGAGCACGACCAGATCGGCGTTCTCGCCTTCCGCAGCCACGGTCATGCCCTCTGCGCCAAGCAGTTCAGCCATGCGTTCGCCATCATAGACATTCATCTGGCAGCCGAAGCTTTTGACGCGGAAGGTTTTGGGGGCAGGTGTGTGGGAAGTCGCCATAGGCCGCGCCGATAAGCGATTTCGCGCGGTTTGGCTACCGGCGCTGCGCCATCTGCGTGATGATGCGATCACGCGCAGCGGTGGCCATGGTCTTGCGATTCGCCGTTTCATCGGGCGTGAGCGGATCGAGGAAGTGAACAGTCACGGCAATGGCCTTGCGTCGGGCGAGCAGTTTGAGGAAATTGTCGAGGCCATGCTCTTCGCCCACCCATGCGATGGACGCAGGATCGAGGCCATAATCGATCCATAGTGGCTGTATGGCGATGCCCGGCGGCGGCGGGTCTAGTGCGGAAAGCAACGAGGATTTGAACGGTAGCAGTCCGGTGCCATCGCTTGTCGTGCCTTCGGGGAATACTGTCAGTGCGCCCGTGTCCGTCAACGCTGCACGGACACTTGCGACTTGTTCATGAACCGAGCGCCGGTTGTGGCGTGCGATGAAGACCGTGTCATTCATTTCACACAGCCATTTGAGCAGGCCAATCTCGGCCAGGCCCGAATGTGCGACGAATGCGCTGCCGCTGGCTCCGGCGATCACGGGGATGTCCAGCCAACTGACATGGTTGGACAGCAGGAATGCCCCGCCCTGCGTCTTTTCACCGGTTATGCGGACGCGCGCTCCGGCAATCCACGCAATCCCGCCAAGGAACAGGCGAGGCCACGGATTGTGCAGCCTTGTGATGCGCCAGAGATAATAGAGCGGAACGCAAGCCAGCAGCAGAAGCAGCATAGCGGCGATGCGCAATGCGATGCGCAAGCGCCCGGCCAGCGAAATAGCCGGACGCGGTATCGCCTCAGCTTTCGCGTTCAAGCCGGACGCCGTAAAGCTCCATGCGGTGATCGACGAGCCGGTAGCCGAGCTTTTCGGCGATCTGACGCTGGAGTTGTTCGAGTTCGGGATCGACGAATTCGATCACTTTGCCGGTTTCGACATCGATCAGATGATCGTGATGTGCCTCTGGCGTCGCCTCATAGCGGGCGCGGCCATCGCCGAAATCGTGACGGTCAAGAATGCCTGCCTCTTCGAACAGACGGACCGTGCGATAGACCGTAGCAATCGAAATACGCGAATCGATAGCCGATGCGCGCTCGTGCAGTTTTTCCACGTCGGGATGGTCTTCGCTTTCCGACAGGACGCGCGCAATGGTGCGACGCTGGTCGGTGATGCGCAGTCCACGTTCTGCGCAAAGAGCTTCAATGTCGATCGCCTGGTGCACTGGGATCTCGTCAAAAAAAGGATCGGCCCGCCAGTCTATAGACAGGCGGGCCAAATCTTCAACCGCGCGCAATCGTATTGCGCACAGTGCCGTCGTTCTTAGGCGGCGGTGGCGGGCTTGCGGCCACGCTTGGGCGCAGGCTTGCGGCCAAGGCCGATCTTCTTGGCCAGTTCGCGGCGCTTTTCGGCATAGGCTGGCGCGACCATCGGATAGTCAGCAGGCAGATTCCAGCGTGTGCGATACTGATCCGGGGTCATGTTGTAGCGCGTAGCAAGGTGGCGCTTCAGCATCTTCAACTTCTTGCCGTCTTCAAGACAGACGATGTGATCGTTCTTTATCGAAGAGCGGATCGAAACTGCTGGTTCCGGTGCTGGTTCTTCAACCGGGGCTGGCTTTTCGAGGCCGGCGAGCGCGGTATAGACGTTGGTGATCAGCGTTGGCAGATCGCTGACGGCGACACTGTTGTTGCTCACGTGGGCAGCGACAATGTCAGAAGTGAGCGTGATCAGCGTCTCCCGCATATCATTTTGAATTTCATTCATTGCGAACCGGCTTTCTTTGCTGGTGAGATTGAGGATCGACTGCCATCAATTGTGGTTGGTGATCCAAGTCACGCTGTATAGTCCCCTTAACGAAAGATACAACCATTGAGGCCGTTTTTTTTTGAATCGGTAGTGACCCTGTGCCAGATGATTGTAAGTATCGGGTCAGTCTTGGAAAGACAGCTCTTGGCTGATTGCATCAATGCGGTTGCCGTCCGGTGTCCTGTAATAGGACGGCCTCACCCCAATCTCGTGGAAACCGTGTGCCGCATACAGAAAAGCAGCCGGATTTCCGCGCCGCATTTCAAGGAAAATGCGGGACATGCCATTGTTTTTTGCCGAAACTATGAAACGTGACAGCAGAATATGCCCCAACCCCCGTCGGCGGTATTGCGGCGCAATCGCAAAAAGAAGTAGTTCTTCTTCATCAAGAATGCCGCGACTCATGAAGAAGCCCGCAGTATCTGCCTCTTCAGACAGTTGTTCTGCCCCATCCGCACCGATCAAACCATAACGGCAACTACCTACGACAAGTGCATCGCTAACCTGTCGTCTGTTCCAGGCTTCACCATATTCGGGGGAGAAGGCTTGCTCCATGACCGACATGATCCGGTCGATATCGTCAGGAGGAGCGATCATGGAGCCAGTGGTGCCTCGGTTCAGGCAGCGGCCGACGGTAACCGCGCGTCGGGCGCGCGTCCGTAGCTTGGCCTCGGATCAGCGATGAGGCGGGCCACGGAAAGCAAAGGATAGCTACGTGCGTCGGGCCGCAGGTCGGCCACGGCCACATTGCCAAGCCGTTCCGCCAGTGCGTGCGCCTGGCTGCCCGCGACCAGTGGAGCATTGCTGCGCGCGCAGGCGTCATCGGGATGAAGCGAAATTACCGGCGCAAGCGGTTCGCCATCGGCGGCAAAGGGTTGGAAGAACCATTCACCGTGGCCTCCGGTCATGCACACATCAATGGCGGTGTTGGGATGTTGGTCGTGCGCCATCGCAGCGACGAGGCTCAGGCTTTCATACCCCTCTACCCGCGCGTTCCACGCAAGACCGAGTGCACGCGCCGCAGCAAGGCCGACGCGGATGCCAGTAAAGCTGCCTGGGCCAATATCGACCGCGATCACGTCAGCGTGCCCCTTGTTGGGCAGTGCAGCGATCATCGGTACGAGCCGTTCGGCATGGCCGCGTCCGAGCGTCAGGCATTCACCCGCAAGCAGTTCTCCGTCTTCGAACAAGGCGACCGAACAGGCTTCCGTCGCGCTGTCGATCACCAGCCTGCGCATTCAGGCGGCGCGCACTTCGCTGACTTCGGGGACGTAGTGCTTGAGCAGGCTTTCGATGCCGTTCTTGAGCGTGGCCGACGATGACGGGCAGCCCGAACACGCGCCCTGCATTTGCAGATAGACAACGCCTTCGCGAAAGCCACGATAGATGATGTCGCCGCCATCGTTGGCGACAGCGGGGCGAACGCGGGTTTCGATCAAATCCTTGATCTGTTCGATCACGTCGGCATCTGCCGGATCATCAGCAAAGTCATCGTCTGCTTCGGCAGGTACGGCGATGCCGCCAGCGCTGCCCGGCATGAACAGCGGGGCTTGTGAAACGAAGTGATCGAGCAATATCGAAAGCACCTGCGGCTTCAGCGAGGGCCATTCGACGCCGGGCGCGGCAGTGACCGAAACGAAATCACGGCCGAAGAACACGCCGGTCACATCGCCAAGATCGAACAATGCCTGCGCCAACGGTGATACCTCTGCCGCTTCGGGCGAGGTGAACTCGCGCGTGCCGGTTGGCATCACCTGCTCGCCGGGGAGGAACTTCAGCGTTGCCGGGTTGGGCGTGGTTTCGGTCTCTATGAACATGACTTGCATGTAGGACGGTGGCGCGGGGGGTCAAGTGGCTGGAGCCGTTGAAAATGCCAGTCTGACAAGGCTGGATGACGAATTATCCGCACTCAACGTCAAACCGCGCATGGCGCGCTTCGCGTGGCCTCGCTATGGCATTTCGATGAGCATCACTCTTTGCGCGCTGCGCCGTCTCGCCCCTGTTGTTTTCTTTGCTGCCGCAGCCCCGGCGCTGGCCGCTCCAGCCAAGCCCGCGCAGAAACCTGTCGCGCCTTCGACCGCAATCATTCCGGTGCCGCTGAATCCGATCGTTCCGGCCACCCAGCGCTTGTGCAGCGCGACGACGGGAAGCGGACTTGGCACGCTGGCGCTCAAACCTGCTGAAGGCGCAAAGCCTGCCAAGGCTGACTATGTATTGGTAGGCTACATTGGCTATCTGGCGGCCAGCGGCGAAGTGTTCGATCAGAACAAGCAGACTGCTTTTCCGGTCGAAGGTGTGATCCCCGGCTTTTCCGAAGGGTTGCAGATGATGGCCAAGGGCAGCGTGTGGCGCTTCTGCGTGCCTTCTGCGCTAGGTTATGGTGCGCAGGAATCTGGCCCGATCCCGGCCAATTCTGATCTGGTGTTTCAGGTGGAACTGGTGGATTTCAAGACTGCGGCCGAACTCGAAAAGATGCGCGCAGCTCAATCAGCAAGCCCTGAAACGGCCGCAGCCGCCGCTGATGAAGCAGCACAAGCCGCCGCTGATGCGGTTGCGCTCGACCCGGCCAATCAGCAGTAACAAGTCTATTCACTGGTCCTTCATCGGAAGGCTTCCTATAGTCTGTCGATGCGATCAAATAAAACGCGCGCCCGGCGCCTTGGCCTGTTCCTCTCCCTCCTGCTGGTTTCGACCGCGCCGATAGTTGCGCAGACCCCGGCAAAAGCACCCGCAACTGCCACAAAATCGGCGGTTCCGTGGCTCTATCAGGGATCGGACGTGCCGCAGGACAAAGCGTGGACATTCGGCGTCCTGTCCAATGGCGTGCGCTATGCCGTGCGCCACAATGGTGTGCCGCCCGAACAGGTCTCTATTCGCGTGCTTGTGGATGCCGGCTCGATGTACGAGACCGAGGACCAGCGCGGCTATGCCCACTTGCTGGAACACCTGACCTTCCGCGAATCGAAGTACCTGAAGGAAGGGGAGACGATCCCAACGTGGCAGCGCCTTGGCGCGACCTTCGGCAGCGATACCAATGCCGAAACCAGCCCTACGCAGACCACCTACAAGCTCGACATTCCTCAGGCCGATCCGGCCAAGCTTGACGAAACCTTCCGCCTGCTTTCGGGCATGATCATCGCACCGATCTTCACCGATCGCGGCGTGAAGACTGAAGTGCCCATCGTGCTGGCCGAAATGCGCGAGCGCACCAGCGCCCAATCGCGCGTGCTGGATGAAACGCGCAACCTGTTCTTCAAGGGCCAGTTGCTGGCCGCGCGCAACCCCATCGGCACTGTGCCGACGCTGGAAGCGGCCAACGGTGCCAAGGTGAAGGCGTTTCACGACAAGTGGTATCGCCCGGATAACACCGTGATTGTGGTGGCGGGTGATGCTGACCCGGCAACACTGGTGGCCCGGATCGAGCAGTGGTTCGGCGGCTGGAAAGTTGCGGGCAAAAAGGCTCCCCAGCCCGATTTCGGCAAGCCTGTGGCCCCCGCTGATCTTGACCCCAAGAACCCGGTGGGTGAGGCCAAGGTCATGGTCGAGCCCGACCTGCCGCGCATCGTTAACTGGGCAATCCTGCGGCCATGGAAGAAGGTCAACGATACCATTGCCTACAACCAGGGGTTGATGATCGACCGGCTGGCGCTGGCGCTGATCAATCGCCGTCTGGAAGGGCGGGCGCGGGCAGGGGGCAGCTATCTTGCCGCCTCGGTTGACGAGATGAAGCAGGAACTTTCGCGCTCTGCCGATGCCACCATCGTTACTGTCACTCCGCTTAGCGAGGACTGGAAGGGTGCGGTTTCCGATGTGCGGGGCGTGATTGCAGATGCGCTGGCCACGCCGCCTTCGCAGGAGGAAATCGATCGCGAGGTGGCCGAGTTTGAAGTGGCGTTCAAGGTCGGGGTCGAAACGCAATCCACACTCGCCGGATCGCGCGCGGCAGATGACATCGTCAACGCGGTCGACATCCGCGAAACTGTGGCCAATCCCGACACGGTCTACGCAATCTTCAAAAGCGCGATACCGCTGCTCAAGCCAGAGGCCGTGCTGAAAAGCACGCGCGAACTGTTTCAGGGTACTGTCATTCGCCCGATGATGATCACGCCCAAGGCGGGTGAGGCCGACGAGGCTTCGCTCCGCGCTGCGCTGACCGCCCCGGTCGAAGCCGCATCAGGCAGTCGCGTGGCCGCCAATTCGCTCAAGTTCGAAGACCTGCCGCCCATCGGCACACCCGGCACAGTGGCCAGCGCACGACCGCTTGGCCTGCTGGGTATTGAGCAGGTCGAACTGTCCAACGGCGTGAAAGTCCTGCTCTGGCCCAACGATGCCGAGCCGGGCCGGATCATCCTGAAGGCACGCTTTGGTGGCGGCTATTCGGCGATCAGCCCGCAAAACGCAGTCTATGGTCCGATGGGGCAAATGGCGTTGATGGACAGCGGCATTGGCGAACTGGGGCGTGACGATCTTGATCGCCTCGCCACGGGCCGCAAGCTGAGCCTTGATTTCAATATCGACGACACCGCCTTCGTGCTGTCCGCCGATACCCGGCCTGCCGATCTTGCCGATCAGCTCTACCTTATGGCGGCCAAGCTGGCGACACCGCGCTGGGAACCCAACCCGGTGCTGCGTGCAAAGGCTGCGGCAAAGCTGCAGTACGAAAGCTTCAATTCCGCGCCGATGGCGGTGCTGAACCGCGATCTCAACTGGCTGCTGCGCGATGGTGATCCGCGCTATGCCACGCCAAACCCGGCAGAGTTGGAAAAGGTCACGCCCGAAGGTTTCCGCGCCACGTGGGAGCCTTTGCTGGCGCAAGGCCCGATCGAGATCGACATGTTTGGCGATTTCACGCGCGAACAGGCAATTGCCGCGCTGGAAAAGACCTTCGGAGCGTTGCCTGCCCGTCCGGCGGTGGAGCAGCCAGCGCTTACGCCCAGCATTCCGGCGCACAATGAAGAGCCACTGGTGCTGACTCATCGCGGCGATCCGGGGCAGGCGGCAGCGGTGGTGGCATGGCCCACCGGGGGCGGACAGCAGGGCGTGCGAGAAAGCCGCCAGCTGGAAATCCTCGCCCAGATATTCAATAACCGTCTGTTCGATGCGATGCGCGAAAAGGTGGGGGCAAGCTATGCGCCACAGGTCGGCTCAAGCTGGCCGCTCGACCTGCCTTCGGGCGGCTATATTTCGGCCATGGTGCAATTGCGGCCCGGCGATTTCGACACGTTCTTCGCCGCAGCTGACAAGATTGCCGCAGATATGGCGGCAACCCCGCCCACGGCGGACGAAATCGGCCGCGTGACCGAGCCGCTGAAACAGCTCATCACCCGTGCCAGCACCGGCAACGGCTTTTACATGTTCCAGCTGGAAGGCGCGGCTAACGATCCGCGCAAGATCGCCGCAATCCGCACGATCCTCAACGATTACAGCCAGACCACGCCCGAACGGATGCAGGCGCTTGCGCAGCGTTATCTGGTGAAGGCCAAGAGCTGGCGGTTAGAAGTGGTGCCCGAAAAGAAGCCCTGATTTCGGTCAGCAGTCGTTTTTCTTGCCACTGCCGACAAGCCCTGAACTTATGCTGCGGTCATCACGGGCGATGACCGCAGCTTCTTCGTGAATGACAATATTGTCGACAAAGAGCGTGCCGAACAGGCCATTGTATTCGTACCAGACTTCGGCGATCATCACCGCGCTACCCGATGGGGCCGTGATCGTTTTGCCGCCTAATACCAAGCCGTTCAGTACCGATGGCAGCAAGCCAGTGTCGTCAGGCTTCCCATGCGTAGACTTCTTCGTGCTCTTTCCCTTGCACTGTTGCCAGTGAACCCGTTGTTTACCAGTTACCGGATGCGCTTCAAGGCTGGACAGGATCACTCGGCCGTTCTCTTCCAAGGCAACGGTACTGCCTTCTTCCAGTGCCCCGGCCAGGACTGAATCCACATCGGCATCGCTGATCGTGGGGGTCACACCGCTGTTGTCAGTCTGGCCCATACGCGATGCATTGTCGGCCATTGAAACAGCAACCTGGCTCACTTCCAACGCTGCTGCGTTGAGCCAGGCAATCTCTGCACCATACATACCCAATGTCATGAACACGGGCAGCACAAGAGCAAATTCCAGTACTGAGACGGCCTCGCTGTTGCGGATGAGGCTGCGCAGTGGGCGGAGCGTGAGGCGACGGTTGATCACGGGCAACTCCCTGCTGTGGAGCCATAATCGGTCTGGTTGCCAAAGGGCTGGTTCTTGACCACGGCTGTGGCTGTGAGCGTCCGGTTGGACCAGCGGCTCGGCAGGAAAGGCACTTTGAAAACAGGGTCGAAACTGGCGGTTACACGGTAGATGACTACATCGTTTGCGCTACTTTCACTGCCCTGTTTGCCGACGTCTTCATCCCACTGACCATTGCGGTTTTCGTCGGTATAGACCTCGTTTGCATCGCACCTTGAATTGCCGTTGGTATCATTCCATTTTTCGGGTCGACCAATGTCGGAAAAATCGTAGTAGCTTGTGCGGGTGGGCTTGATGGTCACACCTGGCAATACGGGCCGGATTGCTGCGAGCACACTAGCGTCGGCCTCGGCAAAGTTGCGCGTTTCTGTGGCAGAGGAGCGTGCGGCCCGATGGACAGCACCGGTCAGCACGGATTTTCCATAGACCATCTGGCCGATGTCGAGGATGCTGAGGAGCAGAACCATGAACATCGGCAACACGATCGCGAACTCCACAATCGTCGCGCCTTCATGGTCGTTCAGCAGTGCGCGCAGCATCATTGCACGATCCGAAGTTCGCCAACCTGCTGGGCGATGGATTGAAATGCGTCTTCCAACTGGCTGGCGTTGGCGGCGGTAAATGCGCTGTCGGTGGAGGCGCACGTTGAAAGCTCGGTCGTCATATCTGCGGCAAAGACGATGATCCACACTCTGATTCCCTTGGCCTTCACCGCCTCGCACAACGCTAGGAAGCGAGAATTGTGTCGTGCTGCATCGTTGGTAACACCATCATCGGTGATGCGGAGATTATGGTATTCGATGCCCCACGCGGATTGCGAGGAGTAGGATGGCGACATCTCACCATCGGTCATGAAAATTATGTGCCGCGCCACCTCGCCCCCGTTGTCGGGCTTTTCGAGCACATTGTCGGACCATATACCTTGCGGCGAGATTAGCCGCGCACCCCACACCATGCCGATATCGTGGTATGTTGCGCCCAACGGCACCAGCGCGTCGGCATAGGCGGCAAACGCGGATCGCTCCATCGTACCAAGCAATCGTGCAGCGCTGGGGCACGCAGAAAAGGCTTGCTGCCCCGTGGGCGACGGCAGAGCATTGTTCATATAGACGTTGCCCCACCAGTCGGTGGTGGTGCGAATGAAGGCGACTTCGGGCCACATTGGTGCCCATTTGGTCGCGTTTGTGCCATCAGGCGGGCTATCGATGTCAAGGTCGTTTGCACCTGACGGGTTAAAGCCGTTTTGCGATGACCATGTGAACGCGTCTTCGGAAACGGTGGCCCGCTCTTCAATGCAGCCAGCCCAAGTGGAAGAAACCGCTGCCCCGTTGTTGCCAGTGTTTGTGCTGACGGCAGAAAAAGTCTTGTAGCGACTGACGTCAAACGTCAGCGGACGATATTCCCAGCGGCTGAACCCGCCGAACCAGTTCTTGATCGCCAAACGTGACTGGATTGTCCAGCTATCGACAAGGTAATCGGGATTGCGGTTATAAATCAGCCGCCCGACATTCACAGAAGAACTATAGGGCACAAAGCCATAGCGCACTCTGGCGTTGGTGCCCGACGCTGCGGTAGCAACGGTATCGTAGAAGTTTTTCATCGAAGCCCGTAGCGCTTCAATTCGTTTCTGCGTGCTGCCGGTCAGCGCCCAGTCCATGGAACCGGTAGTGTCGAGCACCATCATGATGTCGCTGTTGCCCACTTCCATCGATGCCGTGCAGGTGGAGCGCAGTTCGAAGCCGGGAAAGCCGAACAGTTGCATCATCAGCGGTGGCAGGGCGGTCGTGGCGACTCCATTGATCGTGCTGCCTCTGTCGGCGGACGTAGCATTGAACGTGATGTCGCTAACCCCCTGCTTCTCGGCATTGAAGTTGGCGTGGAAGTAGTTTTCCGCCTGAGTGCGCGCGGTTGCGTCAAGCCCGTTCGAAGTCACCGCGCGGCGTCCAGCTAGAACGCCAGCGTCACAGGCTGATTGCAGCCGCGTCTGTACCCGCCAGCCCCGGCTGATATCCACCGCCCCGCCAATCAGCGCAGCCACCGCAAAGATCGCCAACGCCGAAAGCGGCAGGATATTGCCCGACCGGCAATTTGCCAGCGCAGCAAGAAGGCGGGGAAGGGCGGACATTATATTACAAGGCAGCCTGTTGGTGGATTTGTACGGTTAACCGCCGATCCACCAAGACATGCTCACCCAGGTGTTAGGGGAAAGCCCCTAGAGTCTGTTCGACTGGGTCGATTGCTCTGATTGCAACGCTGCCTTTGCAATTCGCCTCGTCGCGGCGTAAAGGCCACCGCCTTGAAAGGAAGCGCTTGTGGCACAGAACTGGACTGCGGATTCGTGGCGTGGATTTGAAGGACGGCATCTGCCGACCTATCCGAACGCTGAAAAGCTCAACGAGGTCGAGCAGACCCTGACGAGCTTTCCGCCACTGGTCTTTGCGGGCGAAGCGCGCGCGCTGAAGGCCGATCTGGCGCAAGTGGCTGCGGGCAAGGGTTTCCTGCTGCAGGGCGGCGATTGCGCTGAAAGCTTTGCCGAATTCCACCCGAACAACATCCGCGACACATTCCGCGTACTGTTGCAGATGGCCGTTGTCCTCACGTTCGCCAGCAAGCAGCCGGTGGTGAAGGTAGGCCGCATGGCCGGACAGTTCGCCAAGCCACGCTCCTCGCCTGTCGAATCCATCGGCGGCGTCGAACTGCCAAGCTACCTTGGCGACAACATTAACGGCATCGATTTTACCCCGGAGTCGCGCATTCCCGATCCTGAGCGAATGCTGCGTGCCTACAGCCAGGCGGCGGCAACGCTCAACCTGCTGCGCGCGTTCTCGACCGGTGGCTATGCCAATCTGCGCCAGGTTCACCAGTGGACGCTGGACCACATTGGCAAGAGCCCGTGGGCCACGAAGTTCAGCGAAATGGCCGACAAGATTGGCGAATCGCTTGATTTCATGGAAGCCTGCGGCGTCGATCCGCGCACTGTGCCACAGCTTCAGGGCACCAGCTTCTACACCAGCCACGAAGCGCTGCTGTTGCAGTACGAAGAGGCAATGACCCGTCAGGATTCGCTGACCGGTGACTGGTACGATACCAGCGCGCACATGCTGTGGATCGGGGATCGCACCCGCTTTGAAGGGTCTGCGCATGTCGAATACCTGCGCGGCGTGAACAACCCCATCGGCATGAAGTGCGGACCTTCGCTGAGCGCTGACGCACTGTTGCGGATGCTCGACACGCTGAATCCCGGACGGGACGCAGGCCGCATGACACTGATCGGACGCTTCGGGCATGACAAGGTCGAAGCCGGCCTTGCTCCGCTTGTCCGCGCTGTGAAGCGTGAAGGGCATCCGGTGGTATGGTCGTGTGACCCGATGCACGGCAACGTGATCAAGGCCGACAACGGCTACAAGACGCGCCCGTTTGATCGCATCCTGACCGAGGTGAAGGGCTTCTTTGCAGTCCACCGCGCCGAAGGTACGCACGCAGGCGGCATCCACATCGAGATGACCGGCCGCGATGTGACCGAATGCACCGGTGGTGCCGTGGCGATCACGCAGGAAGGTCTGGCCGACCGTTACCACACCCACTGCGACCCGCGCCTCAACGCAGCGCAGTCGATCGAATTGGCGTTCCTTCTGGCCGAGGCGCTGAACGCCGAGCGGTCAGGGGCCAAGGCTGAGGCAGCCTGATCTCAGGACAGAGCAAACATGCGGCCCCGGAAGTGCAATACTTCCGGGGCCGCTTTGCGTTGATGGCCATGCTTCGTACCGAAACCGAAATCGGGAAAGTGAGACAAGTGCGCCATCATCGTGGATGCCGCGCGTTCAGTGCAATCCCGGCAAGATTCTGCTCCCGCTTGATCCAGCGAATGCGCTGCGGCGCATATCCCGCAGCCAAAGCCTGAAACTGCGCCAGATGCGCTCGGTCAGAATCTGATCGTGGCTTGATGTGGCCATTGGCCTGCTCGATCACCGACCGACTGTCTCCGATCAGATCAAACGCCACCGCGCCACTTGCCTGTGCGCATTCCAGCGCGTGAATTAGCGCCAGCCATTCGGCATCGCCGTTGGTGCCTTCACCTAGATCATCGCGCACATGCGCCACGCCGCGTAGCACGGCGGCCACTTCGATCCGGCCCGGATTGGGGCGGCAACCGCCGTCGAAATAGACTTTCAAACGTCGCAACATGCCGCAGGAATATCAGGCCCCGGCCTTCACCGCAAAGCTCAGGGCCAGCTCAGCCAGCGGCTGCACGCGGGCAGATGTGGCTTTGGCGTGAGCGCTTGAAGCGGTGCCATCAATCACACGCTTCTTGATGCCCTGAATGATCCCGGCAAGGCGGAAGAAGTTGTAGGCGATGTACCAATCGAGATCGGGCACGCCATCGCGTCCGGTCTGGGCACAATATCGCGCAACCACTTCGTCCAGCTCGGGAATGCCCAGCGCCTTGCGGTCAAGATCCTGCACCCCTGATCGTCCACCATTGTCCTGCACCCATGCCGTGCAGAAATAGGTGAAATCCGCCAGCGGATCGCCCAACGTGGACAGTTCCCAGTCCAGCACCGCCACCACGCGCGCGTCGGTCGGATGGAAGATCATGTTGTCTATGCGGTAGTCGCCATGGACCACGCTCGTGCGCGTCTGTTCGGGCAGGGTCGCAGGCAGCCACTCGATCAGCCGCTCCATCGCAGGCATCGTTTCGGTTTCCGATAGGCGATACTGCTTGGTCCAGCGATCGACTTGGCGGCCGAAGTAGTTGCCCGGCTTGCCATAATCGGAAAGCCCCGCCGCCTCGACATCCACCGAATGCAGCGCCGCCAGCGTATCCACCATCGCGTCATAGGTCGCACGCCTGAATTCTCGCGTGGCTCCCGGCATGGCCCCGTCCCAGATCGTGCGTCCGTCTACGCAGCCCATGACGTAGAACCACGATCCAATCACGCTTTCGTCGGTGCACAGCCCATATTGCCGCGCCACCGGAAAGCCCGATCCATGAAGCCCGGCCTGCACTTTGTATTCCCGGTCCACCGCATGGGCAGAAGGTAGCAACTTGCCGAAGGGCTTGCGCCGCAGCACGTAGGGGCCAGAGGGACTTTCTACCTTGTAGGTCGGGTTCGATTGCCCGCCTTTGAATTTCGAAACGGTCAGCGGCCCTTGGAAGCCTTCGACATGCTCTTCGAACCAGCGGGTCAGTGCTGCATCGTCCAGCTTGTCGGCACCTTCGGGTGTTACCGTGCCGGTGAAGGCAGTCTGTGCGTCCATCTTCTCCTCGCTCATTGGTCGAACACGATCACCGAGCGGGCGGAATGGCCCTGCTTCATCTTCTCGAACCCGTCATTGATGCCTGAAAGCGGGATGCGTTCGGCAATGATCGTGTCGAGATCGAGCAGCCCGCGCATGTAGAATTCCACCAGACGCGGCAGGTCCACCGGGAAGTGGTTGCGCCCCATGATCGCACCCTGCAGCTTCTTGTCCGACAGAAGGTCCATCGCCGAAAGGCCGACTTTGTGGTTCAGGGGCATCATGCCAAGGATTGTAGCGGTACCGCCGCGCCGCAGAGTGGCCACCGCCAGATCGCCCGATGCCGGACGACCCACCGCTTCGATGGCATGATGCACGCCGCCCTTGGTCATTTCCACGATCTGTGCGGCGGAATCCGGCCCTGCGTCCAGCGCATCGGTCGCGCCAAGCTTCATCGCCAGCGCGCGTTTTTCAGGCATGGGATCCACTGCGATGATCCGTCCGGCGCCCGCAATCTTCGCCGCATTCACCGTGGCCAGCCCCACGCCGCCGCAGCCGACCACGCAGACTGTCTCGCCCGGCGTAAGCTTCGCTGCATTGAACACCGCGCCTGCGCCCGTTGTCACCGCACAACCGATCACGGCCGCCCGGTCCAGCGGCATGTCCGGGTTGATCGCTACACAGGCGTGTTCGTGCACCAGCATCTGTTCGGCAAAGGCCGAAAGGTTGAGCATCTGGTTGACGGTACTGCCATCGTCGGTCCGCGTCAGGCGCGGTGCGTCCTTGGGGCTGCGCCGCGTATCGCCGCCGAGGCACAGAGACATATGTCCCGTGACGCAAAATTCGCAATGCCCACAGAATGCCGAAAGACAGGTGACGACTGCATCGCCGACTTTCACCGTGCGCACTTCGCTCCCCACTGCCTCGACGATGCCGGCGGCCTCATGCCCCGGCACGGCGGGAAGTGGGTGAGGGTAGGCTCCATCAATGAAGTGCAGGTCCGAATGGCACAGCCCGCAGGCAGCGGTGCGGATCAGCACTTCGTGGGGACCGGGCTTGGAAACCGTGAGATCGTGAATTTCGAGCGGTTTGCCCGGTTGGACGAGGACGGCAGCTTTCATGCGGCAACTCCAGAAACAGGATGAACCATCGTGATTGTCGTGCGCCCCCGCGAAGGCGGGGGCCTCAGGCCTTTTACGCTAACGTCGGGTAACAACACCGAGGCCCCCGCCTTCGCGGGGGCGCGGCAGTGTTGGGGGTTACCTGGCTACACCCAGATCACCGGAGCTGAACCCCCGATCCCCGCTCGGCATGTCCGCATGACGCGCAAATTCGATCCGCGCGATGGACCGTGCATGCACTTCATCCGGCCCATCGGCCAGCCGCAGCGTGCGCTGGTGGGCATAGGCTTCGGCCAGACCGAAATCGTTGGAAACGCCACCACCACCATGCGCCTGAATGGCATCGTCGATGATGCGCAGCGCCATTTGCGGGGCCTGCACCTTGATCATGGCGATTTCCAGCGCGGCGGCCTTGTTGCCCACCGTGTGGCAATCGCTTCTTCGGCCACGCCAATCGTGCGCATACAATGGTGAATGCGGCCCGGCCCAAGGCGGCCTTGCGCAATCTCGAACCCACGTCCTTCGCCCAGCAGAATGTTCGATGCCGGTACGCGCACGTCATTCATCACCACTTCCATGTGGCCATGCGGCGCATCGTCATAGCCGAACACGGGCAAGTGGCGCACCACTTCAACGCCCGGCGCATCAAGCGGCATCAGGATCATCGATTGCTGCTGGTGGCGCTTGGCCTCGAAATCGGTCTTTCCCATCACGATGGCAATCTTGCAGCGCGGATCACCTACGCCCGATGACCACCATTTGCGGCCATTGATCACGTATTCATCGCCTTCACGCCGGATCGACGTTTCGATGTTGGTCGCATCCGACGAGGCAACCGCCGGTTCTGTCATCAGAAACGCTGAGCGAATCTCGCCGTTCATCAGCGGGCGCAGCCACTGTTCCTTCTGCTCCAGCGTGCCATAACGGTGGAACACTTCCATGTTGCCGGTGTCAGGCGCAGAACAGTTGAACACCTCGCTGGCCCAGCCCAAGCGCCCCATTTCCTCGGCGCAGAGCGCATATTCGAGGTTGGTCAGGCCGGGGCCTTCGAACTCGAAGCTCTCTTCGACATGATGATGCCCGCCGTTGCGCGGGGGCATGAACAGGTTCCAGATGCCAGCCGCCTTGGCCTTGGCCTTTTCCTGCTCGACCGTTTGCAGAACCTTCCAGCGGTCCCCGGTGGCTTGCTCCGCCTTGTAGTCCTTGTGGCGCGGGCGGACGTTGTCTTCGATGAACTGGCGGACGCGGTCACGCCAGTACTTCTGGCGGTCGGTCGGTTCGAAATCCATGATGCCTCTCCTTGGGTTGCCATCAGTGTCCAACGGGCAGACGGCGAATTCAAGCGGAAAATTAAGCGTTCGGTTAATCACGTGCTATGGATGCAGCCCCGCCGCATCGGGATCGGCTTTCGCCACCTGATCCAACCGGGCGAGCCGAGCAGCGTGGGCTGCACGGTCTATCGGAAACCGCCGCACAATCGCTGCTGTCAGGAGCGCCAGCACGGCAATGCTCGCCACATAGGCAAGGCTCAGCCGATAGGTCACCTCGGGCAGAACCTGATCGGGCGGCGTGTTCGCCTCCAGCCCCGCGAAGCTCAACAACAGCCCGGTGATGAATACACCCAGCCCGCCCGCGCACTTGCTGGCCAGAAACGCTCCTGCCGACAGCGTGCCTTCCGACCTGCGCCCAGTCTGCTCCTCCGAAGCCTCGACCACATCGGCCACCATGGACCACAAGGTCATCGTGCCGGTGACGGTAAAGGTGTTGGACAGCACAGTGCACGCAAACATGCCCGCGATGGCCCCCGTTGATCCGTCCTCGGCCCACAGTCCCTGCCAGCGCAGCAGCAGCGGACCGGCCCAGAACACCATGCCCAGCGGCGCCATACGTATCACTGTGCCCGCCTTGCCCCAGCGCCTTTGCGCGGGGCCGACCAGCAGCGATGCGCCTATTACGCTGGCAAAAAGGAGGAACGGGAACACTTGCAGCGCGGTGGGCGTGAACTTCCAGATGTAGAGATAGAGGTAGTTCGAAAGCGCGAACGTAATTCCCTGCGCCGTGAGCGCCGCCGCGATCCCGCCCATCACGATCAGGCAGGCCGGGTGTGAAAAACTCTCGCGGATGTCGCCCAGCGAGGCGAGCGCGCTCTTGCCCCCAACCGCGCGCTCGGGCGGCCAACCCTTGACCCAGCGGTGCTGACCGATGGCCGACACCAGCACGCAAACCGCCATCAGCCCCGCGCCAAACAGGCCGAAGTTCCGATACCCTTCACGCGCCAGCATGGCATCGGGCAGGAACACGCCATAGGCCAAGAGCAGCATCAGCAGCCCGCCACCCCACGAAAACAGGAACCGGAACCGCGTCAGCCGCGTGCGCTCGTCATAGTCGCGGGTGATTTCGGGGATCAGCGCTGCCGATGGCACTTCGCACATCGCCACCAGCGCACGCACCATGATGGCCGAGATCAGCAGCATCCAGAAGCTCGGCTCCCCAATCGGGGACCACAGGAAGGCCCAGGCCAGCCCCAGCGGGATCGGCGCGAGATAGAGGAACGGCAGCCGCCGCCCCCAGCCTGTCCGCGTGCGGTCGCTGAAATGGCCGACCACCGGATCGATCAGCCCGTCGAACACCAGGGCAATCAGCAGCGCGAGGCTGACGAGCCGCGCGTCCATCCCCAGCACCTGATTGTAGAACAGCAGCAGGAATGTGGCGAACCCGTTGTCCTTCACGCCATAGGCCACACTGCCCAGCCCGTTGAACAGCGCGAGGCGTGTGGGAACTTTGCCCTCAACCGGGGTCATGTGGGCTTCGCGCCGTCAGCCATCTGTTGCAGCGCATCGAACAGGCCCGGCATATTGGGGTCCCAGCTATGCCGTGGTCCAATGGTGATGCCGCCATCGACCAGCAGCGACGTGCCGGTGACAAAGCTGGCCCCCTCGCTCGCCAGAAACAGCACAGCCTGCGCAATGTCATCGGCCTGCCCACCGCGCGCCACCGGTTGCGCGCTTTGCGACATCGCCGCAATCGCGCCCTTGGCCTGTGCCTCAAGCGCTTCTGGCATGTCCAGCGAACTGGTGAAGATGTTGGTGTTGATAAAGCCCGGCTGCACCGCGTTTACCCGGATCTGGTGCTTGGCCAGATCCGCCGCCGCCACTTTGGTCAGATGCAACACGCCTGCCTTGGCCACGGCATAGGCGGTGGGCGAATAGCCCGGCCCCACCGCAGCCACGCTCGATGTGTTGACGAACGATGCGCCCTTGCGCCCGATCATGTGCGGCACGGCATAGCGGATGCCGAACGCCACTGATCGCAACAGCAGGTCCATCGTGCGGTCCCAGCCCTCCGGCTCGATCTCGTCAATCGGGGCGCGATCACCGCCAGCGCCAGCATTGTTGAATACGCAGTCGATGCCCCCGGTCTCTGCGGCAGCCCGGTCCATCAGCGCTTTGATGTCCTCGCACCGCGTCACGTCACAACGCGCGGTTACAACCCTGCCGTTTGAGGCGGCAGCCATCTCCGCCAGCCCCGATTCGTCAATGTCGGCGGCGTAAACAATGGCCCCTTCGGCGGCAAAGGCGATGGCCGTAGCACGCCCGATTCCCGATGCCGTGCCGGTCACGACAACCGTCTTTCCAGTGAACCGCATCCCACTCTCCAGCGAAATCTTGTTGTTTTACGTTTACGTCAGCTTAGGCGCGAAAGACCCTGCGTCAATGCTTGTGCAGTTTACGCTACGGCACGCGGCACTTGCCCGAAAACACGGGCAAGTGCCCGAAAATCCGCGCTTGCCAGCGGCCAGCGACTCGCCTTAACCTTACGATTAAGAGAGGAGCACAATCATGTCAGACCTTGATGCCTTCCGCGCGGAAATCCGCGCATGGCTCGAAGAAAACTGCCCCGCCGAAATGCGCGAACCCGTTTCCGATGATGGCGACATCTGCTGGGGCGGCCGCAATTTCCAGTTCAAGAACGAAGCCCAGAAGACCTGGATGGATCGCTGCGCAGCCAAGGGCTACACCGTGCCCGATTGGCCCAAGCCCTATGGCGGCGCAGGCATGTCTCCGGCAGAGGCCAAGATTTGGCGCGAGGAATGCGGCCGCATCAATGCGCGCCTGCCGCTTTCCAGCTTCGGCATCTGGATGCTCGGCCCGGCGCTGCTGAAGTTCGGCACCGAAGAGCAGAAGGTCCATTACCTGAACCAGATTGCCCGCGGCGAAATCCGCTGGTGTCAGGGCTATTCGGAACCCGGCTCCGGTTCCGACCTCGTCTCGCTCCAGACCTTCGGTGAAGACAAAGGTGATCACTGGGTCGTCAACGGCCAGAAGATCTGGACGTCCTATGCTGACAAGGCCGACTGGATATTCTGCCTCGTCCGCACCGACAAGACGAACAAGTATCAGGGCATCAGCTTCCTGCTGTTCGACATGATGACGCCCGGCGTCACCACCAAGCCGATCAAGCTGATCAGCGGCAATTCGCCTTTCTGCGAAACCTTCTTCGACAATGTCGTGGTCCCCAAGACCCAGATCGTCGGCGAACTCAATCGCGGCTGGGATGTGGCCAAGTACCTGCTCGGCCATGAGCGCGAGATGATTTCGGGTGCAGGCGGCGGAGATCGGCTCAACGCCATCGGTGCAGTCGTGGCCCGAAACGGCCTCGAAGACCCGATCCTGCGTGCAGAACTCGCCCAGTTCGATGTCGATGCGCTGGCCTATGCCTGCATGGGCGAAAAGTTCCTCGATGAAGCCAAGGTCGGCAGGGGCCACCCCGCGCAGCCCAACATGATCAAGTATGTCGGCACCGAATTGAACAAGCGCCGCCACGAACTGCTCATGGCCGCGGGCGGCGCCACCGCACTCGAATGGGATAGCGAGCGTACCAACGGCGGCTCGCCCTCACGTTCGTGGCTTCGCACAAAAGCCAACTCGATCGAAGGCGGCACCAGCGAAGTCATGCTGAATGTCGTTGCCAAACGTATTCTCGAACTTCCGGGAGCCTGATCCATGCCCCTGTACCATACCGAAGATCAGGCCATGCTGGCCGATACCGTCACCGGCTTCATGGCCGATGAAGGCGCGATCAAGCAGCAATTGCGCCATTTCCGCGACATGAATTGCCAGGATGGCTTTGGCCACGCCCTGTGGAAGCAGTTTGCGGAAATGGGCCTCACCGGGATGCTCGCAGCCGAGGCTGACGGCGGCCTTGCCATGGGCCATGTCGAAGCCGGCATCGTCTTGCGCGAAATTGGCCGCAACCTCACGCCGTCGCCGTTCCTCACCACCTCGGTCATGGGCGTCACCGCACTAGGCGGCGCGTCCGACGATCTGCGTGGCCGCTGGCTCCCCGGCGTGCTTGCGGGTGATAGCGTGCTGGCTATGGCCATTGATGAAGGCCCCAAGCACCGTCCTGAACGCATCGCCTGCAAGGCCGAAAAGGCAGGCAACGGCTTCCGTTTGCAAGGCCGCAAGGCTTTCGTGGTGCAGGGCGCATCGGCCGACGCCATCATCGTCGCCGCGCGCACATCGGGCAGTGATAGTGACGTCGATGGCATAACGTTGTTTGCCGTGCCCAAGGACGCTGCAGGAGTGTCTCACGAAAACCTGCGTCTGGTGGACAGCGCCATGGCCAGCAACGTCACGTTCGACAACGTGGAACTCGATGGCGATTGCGTGATCGGCGAGGTCGACGGTGGGCGCGCACTGCTGAACAAGGTCATCAACGCAGGCCGCATTGGCGCTGCGGCAGAGTTGACCGGCGTAGGGCAGGGCGCTTTCGACATCACCACCGCCTACCTGAAAACGCGCAAGCAGTTCGGCCAGCTGATTGGCGAATTCCAGGCGCTCCAGCACCGCGCAGCGCACCTCTATTCCGAACTCGAAATTGCCGAAGCCGCCGTCATCAAGGCGCAGCAACTGCTCGATG
Source organism: Novosphingobium sp. 17-62-19 (assembly GCF_002256775.1). GTDB lineage: Bacteria > Pseudomonadota > Alphaproteobacteria > Sphingomonadales > Sphingomonadaceae > Novosphingobium. The sequence continues at coordinate 78,275 of NZ_NCII01000014.1, forward strand.
GCGGTTCGGAGCGCGCCGACCTGATGGTCTCGGTCGCCAAGGCCAAGGCTGCCAAGGCCTGCAACCTTTCGGTCCGCGAAGGCGTGCAGATGCATGGTGGCGTCGGCATGACCGACGAATTCGACATCGGTCTCTACATGAAGCGTGACCGCTCGCTGGCTGAATTCATGGGCGACCAGTACTACCACGCCGAACGCGTCGCCCAGCTCAGCGGCTATTGAGTTGCGTTCGGTATCGTCAAAGAAACCCGCTTCGTCATGCTGAACTCGTTTCAGCATCCATCGTGCACCACGAACCGCCGTGCGATTGGAGAATTGGACCCTGAAACAAGTTCAGGGTGACGAAGTGGGGTTGGTAAGGCAGGCAGGAGAATACCAATGGATTTCAGCAAACTCTTCAGCCTCGAAGGCCGCGTCGCGGTCGTCACCGGCGGATCGCGCGGCATCGGCGAGATGATCGCCGAAGGCTTCATCGCCGCCGGATGCGCCCGCGTCTACATCACCGCGCGCAAGGTGTCGGTGGTCGAGGAAACCGCCGCGCGCCTCGGTGAAAAGTGCATCGCTATCGCCGGGGACATCTCGAACGTTGCCGGGATCGAACAACTCGCCGCCGATCTCGCCGCGCGCGAGGAAAAGATCGATATTCTGGTCAACAACGCCGGGGCCGCATGGGGCGCGAATTTCGAGGATTTCCCTGAAGTCGGCTGGGACAAGGTCATGGACCTCAACGTCAAGACCCCGTTCTTCCTCACGCAAAAGCTGCACGGCCTGCTGATGGCCGCCGCCAGCACGGGCCAGCCCGCCAAGGTTATCAACATCGCCTCGATCGATGGCCTGCGCCCGAACCCGTGGGAAACCTACAGCTATCAGGCCTCAAAGGCGGCGCTGATCCACCTCACTCGCCGCATGGCCGCACGCCTGATTCGCGACAACATCGTGGTCAGCTGCATCTGCCCCGGCGCATTCCCGTCGGAAATGAACAAGGCTGCGGCGAAGAACCCCGAAGCGTCATCCAAGGGCATCCCGTCAAAGCGGGTGGGCACCATCGAAGACATGGCCGGGGGCGCGATCTTCCTCGCCAGCCGTGCAGGCGATTATGTGGTCGGCACGCCGCTGCCCATCGATGGCGGTATCGTCAATGGCTGGATTCCCGAAAACGCGATCGATCCCAGCGGACATTGATCAACCAAAAACCCGAGCTCCCCCGCGAAGGCGGGGGCCTCAGGCGTGTTACGAAACGTCAGCGTAAAAGGCCTGAGGTCCCCGCCTTCGCGGGGAAGCACAGCTCTTGCAGTCAACCCCGCATCAACCCCCGCACAAAATCGATCAACCCCGTTTGCCGTGTGCGTTTCATCCGCTCCGCCGCGAGAATCTCGCGCACCTTGTCAAAACAGCCCTCGACGTCGTCATTGATCACAACGTAGTCGTATCCGTCCCAGTGGCTGATCTCGGCCTGTGCGCGCGCCATTCGGGCGTCGATCACTTCGGGGCTGTCGGTGCCGCGCCCGGTCAGGCGACGGTGCAGTTCTTCAAGGCTGGGGGGCAGGATGAACACGCGCACCACATCGGCCTGCGCCTTTTGATAGAGCTGCTGCGTCCCCTGCCAGTCGATATCGAACAGCACATCGCCGCCCGCTTTCAACCGGTCGCGGATGTGCGCCTTGGGTGTGCCGTAGCAGTTGCCGAAGACCACCGCCCATTCATAGAACTCGCCCTCGTCGACCATGCGGTCGAACTCCACCTTGTCGACGAAGTAATAGTCACGTCCGTCAACTTCACCTTCGCGCATTGGCCGGGTGGTAACCGATACCGAGGCTCGGATCTCGTTGTCCTGCTCCAACAGCTTGCGCGCGATGGTGGTCTTGCCCGCGCCCGATGGCGAGGACAGGATGAGCATCAGGCCCCGGCGGTGCAGGGTATCGTCGTCGTGAGTCTCGTGAACCATGTGCGCTAGTGGCGCATCGGTTCCCGCACGGTCAAGCCTCGAACTTTCAAGAGCGCATCATTCCTTTTCGCCCCGCTCCGCCTGCTCCTCGATGGCTGCGGTGCCGACTGCTTCCGCCTTGCGTGCCCGATTGCGGTCATAAAGCGATTTGGCCACCAGACCACCGCCAACGACAATCGCGCCCGGAACGGAACTTATAGCCACGCGGGCGAGCGCAGTGCCCACCATGGTCTGGATCATTGTCCGGCCCTTGATGATCCGCCCGGCCTTTTTCGTGCCCAGCGAGGTGCCGACCAGACCTTTTTCTACCCCGCGCCGCAACAGCACGCTGCCAGCGCGCAAGGCGATGTCGGCCAGGATAAGGTTGGTCATCGGATTGGGACTGGGGGCAGGCACTTTGCCAGCGACCGTTTTCGCCGCTGCAATCACCTTCTTGCCACTCTTCGCCATGCCCATGCCTTTTTGCTAGCGGGCCGCGGGAGGCCCCTTACTTCTTTTTGCCGAAATCCACGGTGACGACATTCGATCCATCGTCGGCCCCCTCAACGGCAGGTTTGTCGGCTTGTTCCGGCGAATCGTTCTCGGCCTGCTCCACCGGCTCGGCCTCGTCGTCCACAACGGCTTGGAATTGCAGACCAAAATCTACAGCCGGATCAACAAAGGCGGTGATGGCAGAGTATGGAATCACCAGCGTCGAAGGGATCTGGTTGAAAGAAAGGCCCACGCTGAAGTGGTCCACGTCCACTTTCAGGTCCCAGAACTTGTTCTGGAGGACAATGGTCATTTCATCGGGAAACCGCTCACGCAGACGCTGCGGAATGTCCACGCCGGGCGCGCCGGTCTTGAACGTGATGTAGAAATGATGCGCGCCGGGAAGCGAGCCGCCGGTGGTCGCAACCTGCCCCAGCACCCGGCCAACAACGGCGCGCAGGGCCTCCTGCACGATTTCGTCATAAGGGATCAGGCTGTCAGGTGCATCGCTCATGCCGCCACACCTGACCGCACAGGCCGCGTGGGTCAAGGGGTGACGGTGATTGATTCTCAAGAAGAGGGGCGTATAGGCGCTTGCCATGCGCACCGGATCGATCACGCGAAGGACCGAGGAAACCGACATTGCCGTGTCGG
>NZ_NCII01000109.1 GCF_002256775.1 Novosphingobium sp. 17-62-19
CTGATCGGCAGCCTCGTCGACATCTTCAAGCCACCAGAATGCGCCAACTACTTCAGTTCATGCGGATATGACCCGGATTGATCGAAAACCGCTCTAAGCCGGCACTTCCTCCGCGCGCCCTGCGGCTGGGCGATTGCCCGAATAGCAACCACATGTGCAATCTAGGCACAAAAAATGTGCATTCAAGAGAGCGGCAAAACTTTTTTAACCATCATTGGTAGGAGGCAAGCTGCGCAAGCCCGTTCAAGGTATGGTGGGCTTCTAGTCATCGGGATGCCTCTGGCTCGGCATATACTAGACATTAGGTAACCCCCACCGGCTCAGCATAGGCCTCGGCGCAGCGGCGGGTGAGGGTGGCGAGTTCGGTGAAGAGGTCGGCTTCTGCCTTCTTGAAATTGAAGCAGCTCTTGCCCTGCATCCGCTTGCGCAATTCAGGCGATGTGCCCTCTAGCAGGGCGGGCAGCGCGTAGAGCGGCATCAGGTGGCACGAGACGTAGGCCTTCTTGACCTGCACCATGCCGAACCACGCAGGCTCCGTTTTGCCCGGCTCGTTCCACGGTGTTTTCATCACCAGATGGCCGGGTGCATTGAGTGTCACCACCATGCCGCCCGCTTGCTCCAGCAGGATTGCGCGCAGCTCGGTGAACACGGCATCGAACCCATCGGACATGGCGCACTCCCTTTCGGTCGGCGCGCAGGTTATGCCGGGTTGATGAGCGTGCCAACAAAAACTGCATCAATTTGATGAGGCGGCAGTATCCTTGATCGGCAGGCGTGAACCATCAAGGCCGTGGTTGAACCGGCTAAGCACCAAGGCCGCAACTGACGAAACAAGCGCCACTGCACCCAGAACCGCAAATGCGGCGGCAATGTCTGCGCCGCCCCAGCGTGTGCCTGTTACCAACAGGGGACTGCTGAATTGCCCGAAGAAGAAGCAGGCGCTCCAGATGCCCATCGCTTTGCCGCGATGCAGCGGTGCCACGTCGCGCATTGCCCACAGGACGAGGGCGGGGATCAGGATTCCCGCGCCGACCTGCTGCAACGTTGCCGCGGCGGTCATCGTTGTCGATGTGCTGGTAAGGCCGATGCCGACCATGCCCAGCCCCATCAGGCCAAAGAACGTGGCGATTTGTGCCGGGGTTGAAAATCGGACTGACAGCGGTTTGAACGCCAGGCCGCCAAGGAACACGCCGATATTGGCAAGGCCCACCAGCATCCCCACGCGGCCGGGATCGCGCAGGCCAATGCCTTCAAAAGCAAGGCCGATTTGCACGATATAGACGTAGTAAAGCGACGCACCGAGCAAAGTCACCGCGCCGCAGGTCAGCACATGGCGCATGGGAAAGCCGGTGCTGCCGGACGAGACATGGGCCGTTTCGCGATCGGGTTCGAACAGCCAGATCATCATGGCCACGAAGATGGGGAACGCGACCGCATAGATCAGGAACGAATAGTGCCAGTCGATAGCAGCCAACTGGCCCGACCCGATGAGCACCGAAACGCCAAAGATCGGCCCGAATGCAGCCTGCGCCATAAGCCAGTTCCGACGGCCGGCCTCTGGATAGTAATCCGCGATGAGGGTGTTGGTTACCGTCAGGATCGCCGCTTCGCACAGCCCAAGAACGAGGCGCGACGCGATGATGGCAGGAAGGCTTTCCAGAAAGAACGGCGCCACCCCGACAAAGCCGTAGACGAGCGTTGCCCACTGCAGCAGCCTGCGTCGGCCCCAACGATCGGTCAGCCATCCCATCAGTGGCGAGAACAGTGCGATCATCAGGCCCGGTGCTGTTACGGCAAGCGGCACCAAGGTCATGGCGGCAGGGTTGTCGCCGAAATGGGCCACCATGGAAGGCACCGCCGGTGTCAGGGCGACGATGGCAAGGATCGGCAGAAAGCCGGCCAGAATGATCAGGAGCCCTTGCGGCAATCCCGCTTGTTTGACTGTTTCGGTCTGCATCACAGGCTGTTTCTCTTTGCAATGTTTGCAAGCACGGCGGCGCTGGGCTTTGCAGTGCGCTGGAATGTTTCACGATCGAACGAATGGAGGCCGAAGTGGTGGTGATAGCCAAAGCCCCATTCGAAGTTGTCGATCAGGGACCAGTGGAAATAGCCATGGACGGGCACGCCATCTTCCATCGCCCGCTTGAGTTCGGTCAGCGCGGCTGGGATCAGCCATTGGCGCAGCGCGTCGTCATCGGCATTCACGCCGTGTTCGGTAACGTAGACCGGCAGCTTCGTTGCCGCATAGGCATAGCGGACGGCGCCTGCCAGTGATCCCGGCCATACTTCGGCGCCACCTGCGTTGCGGCGTGCATCGGCAGGCGGCGGCAGTGCGCCCTTGTCGTTCCAGATTTTGCGTTCGTAGTTCTGCACGCCGATGAAATCGCAGGTTTCTGCGGCAAGACGCAGCCACTCGCCATAATAGCGTTCGCGGATGCGGTCCCGCATCGAATTCATGCCGATGGCCTGATCGTCGAGGATGGCAAGGCTCACGCCGACCGGGAGATCGCTTCGCACGGCCTTGATGGCGGCAACGCCCTGGCGATGCGCCTCCATCATGTTTGCGCGGTATGTTCTGGTGTCCTTGATGTAGAGCGACACGCCGGGCGTATAGAGCGGCACGCCCAACTGCTTTGCCGCGGCTTCCTGTGTGGCTTTGTCGCCTGCCATCAGTTGGGGAGGAAGGATCTCTCCGATCACGCCAGCAAGGTTGGGTTCGTTGAGCGTGGTTGCCAGTTCAATGCCATGGGCCAAGTGCTGCGCAGCGCGGCTGCAATACCGGGCGAAAAGTGCGGGCGCTTCTGGATTGTGCCATCCACCCTGTGCCGCAAACCAGCGCGGTGTGGTGAAGTGGTTGAACGTGACGACGGGCTTGATACCGCGAACGCGGCAGCCTTCGATCATCGCCTTGTAGTGATCGAGCATGGCAAGGGAAAAATGCCCCTCGTCCGGCTCAATCCGCGCCCATTCCAGACTGAAGCGGTAGGAATTGAGGCCCATGCCCTTTACCAGATCAAGGTCCACCGGCCAAAGCTCGAAACTGTTGGCGGCGTCGCCTGACCGGTCGGCAAAGATCGTTCCGGGGACGTTCTCGATCACCCAGAGATCGGCATTGAGGTTGTTGCCCTCTACCTGATGCGCGGCGGTGGCAGCGCCCCAGAGAAAGCCTTCGGGAAAGGCCGGATCGAAGGACTTTTGCTTGGCTGCGCGTGCCATAGCCATGCTCGGACCCAACGAAGTGGATGCGCCAAGGGCCAGTGCTGACCCTATCAGGCTGCGCCGATCCATCATGGTCATTTCTTCTCTGTTCCCAGCAAACCTTGCGTCCGCATCCAGCGATACATCAGATCAAGCCATCCTTCGGCGGGTGTTCCGGCGGGGCCAGCCCCAAAGCCGTGCCCGCCTGCCGAGAACAGGTGGAACTCGATCGATTTTCCGGCTGCGCGGTAGCTTTCCAGCAGCGGCAAGCCCTTTTGTCGCGCAAGCAGGAAGTCATCTGCGGCAATCGCCACGAACATCGGCGGGGCATCGGCTGGCACATTCATTGCTGACATATTGGGGTAGATCGGGGCGACGAAATCTGGCCGATCAGTGCCGCCCTTCTCCACCACGCTGCGCGAGAGGAAGCCGCCTGCGGAAAAGCCCATAAAGCCTACACGTCGCGGATCAATACCATACTCCGCAGCATTGGCGCGGACGTGGCGCAGCGCGGCAAGGCCATCGGCCAGCGCGTCTGCCGGGGTATCTTCGGGCGGGGCCATGACGCTTTTCTGACCGGAAATCATCTTGTCCAACTCTGCCACGAACACTTTCTGGTCGGGCGGCGTGGGCAGTGTGCGATACTTGAGGACAAAGGCTGTCACACCGTGGTTGGCGAACCAGCGTGCTACTTCCCAGCCTTCCTTGTCCATCTCCAGACCAAGGAAAGCACCGCCCGGCGCGATGATGACCGAAGCAGGCGACGGTTTGCCCACGGGACGGAACGCAGTCAGCGTTGGCCGGGTGACATTGCGCACGGCGTAACGGCCCATGTCGCTCGGATGCCAGACTTCATGGTCAAGCTTGTCTGCCGTCGGCAGCAGAATGGTGTTCGGCTGCGTTGGTGCTGCGATTGTTTCGGTGGAAATTCCGCTCTGTGCGACCGCAGGAAAGCCTGCCGCAGTCAGTAGCAAACTCATGCCCAGCATTGAGCGGCGAAGTGCGGGCAAGGTCATCAGGGCATCCCTCTCTTCAAACAGTCCCGCCCCGATCTTTGCCGGATACGGGAAAGCAAGGGCCGCCACCTGCAAGGTGACGGCCCCATTGGCCTTAGAAATTGATGCCCGCACGCACACCGATGGTGCGGACCGATTCAAAGCTGAAGCGCTGGTTCAGCGTCAGCACCGGCGGGGCGGTGCCGACCGGGTTGGCATCACCGCCATCCGAGCCAATCGAGATCGGGCGGATGTCGTTCGTGCAGTTCTTGCAGAACAGGTTGATGCTCCAGTTCTCGGCCTGCACCCCGACGCGCAGGTCGATCGTATCCCAGGTCGGGATCGTGAACGGCGCACCGATGCCTGACGATTGCGGCGAGCGGTGATAGTAGCCCACGCCGAACTGCGCTTCGAGGCCATCCGAGATCGGCGTGGCATATTCAGCGCCGAGCGTGGCGGTGAACTTCGACGACAGCGGCAACTGATAGCCCTTGGCGTTGAACGTGCCGACGAAGCCCGGCAGTGACGAGTTGATGTCAGCCTTGCAACCAGCGCTCGTCTGCGTCGGGAAGCACTGCGCGCCCGGGTAATCGTCGAACGTTGCATCGGCATATGAAGCCGAACCCGAAAGGGTCAGGCCTTCCACCGGACGGGCCTGGAACGATAAGTCCACGCCCTTGGTCGTCGCCGTTGCGGCATTGCCGAGTACGAAGGTGCGCAGCGCCTGCACGAAGGCCTGAACCTGCAGGTCATAGAACTTCGTGTAGAAGCCCGAAACGCTGAATGTCAGCGCGCCGTCGAGCGCCTTGCCCTTGATGCCAAGCTCACCACCGCGCGAGATTTCGGGGCGGACCGCAAGATCGGCACCAGGAGCGGGGGCCGTGTTCGAGAAGCCCGGACCCTTGAAGCCTTCGCCATAGAAGCCGTAGACCATCATGTCAGGCGTTGCCTGCCAATCAAAGCCGACCTTGTAGCTGAGATCCGTGGCGTCGGTGGTTTGTGCGGCTACATTGTTCTTCACGCCAAGCGTGACGAAGTAGTTTCCGAAGTTTTCGCGCAAGTTGATCTGCGCCTTTTCATAGGTCAGGCGCGCACCGGCGGTCAGCTTGAACGTGTCGGTCAACTGGTAGCCAAGCTGTCCGAACCCTGCATAGCTGTCGTTCGTCAGGCGATACTCGAAGTCCTGCCCCAGGAACGAGCGGTTGCTCACGCCGCAGGCTGGCGGCGGACCGGCAGTAACCGTCGCGCCGATGCAGAACGGGAAGCCGGACGCCACGAAGTCTGACACGCCGTTGTTGCCGCCGCGGAAGCCTGCGTTGTTGCCGATCGAGCGGTAGTAGTAGAGACCGAACTGACCGGAGAGCGCGTTGCCGCTGGGCAGAGCAAGGCGCAGTTCCTGCGAGTATTGGTCGTACTTCTGGTTGGCACCGTTAAAGCTGAAGAAGTTGAACGGTGTCTGGTCGGAATCGAACTGGAAATCGACCGAAGCCTGCTTCCATGCGGTGATGCTGCTCAGTTCCATCCCGTTGCCAAGCAGCAGGTTGATGTTGGCCTGAAGCCCACCGGTATCGCTGTCGCGGAAGTTTGGTGCCTCGGCGCCAAAGATCAGGTTTTCGTTGCCAGCAACAAGGCCGCGGGCAGGGTACTGGCTGCCGGGGCCGAACTGGCGGAACGTGATGTCATAGCGGCCAGTGATGCCGCGCTGACGGTTGTAGTCACCGATCACATAGACCGACAGGTTGTCGGTCGGCTCGAACAGGAACTTGGCGCGAAGGCCAAGGTTTTCGAGGGCGAGGTCATTGCGGACCGCAGGATTGACATTTGCAACAGTGATCGGGTCTTGATCGCTGTAGATGGCGTTGAGGCGCAGGGCTGCATTTTCGCCCACCGGCACGTTGACCGTCGAGCGGACCTGATAGCCGGTGCCATCGTCGCCCGGACGGGCACGCTGCACCAGTTCGCCGTCTGCGCTGAACGACATCTCGCCCAGCTTGGGCTTGTTTGTGGTGATGTTCACCAGACCGGCCGAGGCGTTCTTGCCGAACAGCAGGCCCTGCGGCCCGTTCAGGACTTCAACGCGGGCAACGTCATAGAAGGCGTTCGCCGCATATTCGCGGTTGCCCAGCACGACGTCATCGATAACCTGCGAAACGCTGGCTTCCACTGTGTTGGAGAACGTGGCCGTGCCGACGCCGCGGACCGAGAAGGTGTTGTCCTGCGCCACCTGAAGGCTGGGCGCCAGTTTGGTTACGGCGGTCAAGTCGTTCGCGCCGCGCTGCAATAGCTGTTCAGCGCCGACCACGGTCACGCTGACAGGAACCTTCAGCACGTTCTCGCTGCGGCGCTGTGCGGTGACGATGATTTCGCCCTGTGCGGTGGCCTCGTCGCTCGATTGATCGTCAGCAGCCTGCGCAAAGGCTGGTGCCGACGAAAGCAGCGCGATGGCTGCAATTGATGCCGACTGCACGAGCCGGGTCTTCCTGCGAATATTCATGAGTGTATCCTCCCTCTTAGATTTTGTGCGGATTTGGCTATGCCCTGCCGGTCCGCGCGTCCGGCGTCCTGTCCTGACGGTTCTGACCGTTCAGGGCAGGATGCTCAATCGCCACCCACGGCGCACGCTCGCCCTCGTACTCGCTGGAAAGGTAGCCGGAGTAGCCAAGCTTCTTGAGCATCGGCACAATGCGTTCCCATGGGATCTGGTGATCGTGCAGGGTCTCGTCGATGTGGTGGAATTTGGCCTGGATGAAAGGCACGTACTGGATCACGTCTTCCAGATGCTCGACTGGCACCTTGATGCCGTTGAGGAAGCTCAGAGCGCCCTTCTTGATCTCGTCCGTGGCCCCGCCACCCCATACGTCGATCGGACGGTCCTGGAAGATGCCGGTGTCGATCATCAGGCCGAAGTTCTTAGTCCCGGTCCGCTCGATGAACTTCACGTAGGCGTCAGTCACCGGATGGCGGATGGGTGTGGGTGAGTGAATCTCAGGCAGGATCACCAGATCCAATTGGTGCGCCAGGTCGAGATTGCGCTCGACCGCACCTTCCCAGATCGGGTCTGGCGTCAGATCATGGTCAATCACGCCGAATTTGGGGCGAACGAACTTGAAGCCCAACTTGTGCGCAAGGCGCAGGTCCTGCGCGATCTGCGCAGCACCTTCCTCCACACTCATATTGCGATCAATCTGGATGCGCGTGTCGACCCAGCAGGCAAAGTTGGTCGGCTCCAGCTTGTAGCGATCAAGCTGCGCGAACCAATGGTCCAACCACGCTGCAGGCGGCTCGGGGTAGAGCGGAACGCTCGTTTCTCCGAGAATCTCGATGCCGGTCGAACCGGTGTCGGCGACGTGATCGAACGCATCGTCGAGCGTCATGACCGTGCCGAAGTCGTCTGTGTAGCTGTACAGCGAAACGCCGTATCGGAAGCCTGTCACTTGGTACCCCTCCTCAGCGTCATTCTTAATAAACGCTGCTCAATGCGCACTATTTAAGCGACGTTCATTTAAGCTGCAAGCGGAAAATAAGCACCGCTTGTTTTTGCAGTCGGAGGGGTTGCGAAAAATGCGGATTCGCCGCACAGGACAGGCATGGCATCGAAGCAGCTGACGAGGGAAAAACGCGGGCGACCTTCCCACCGGGAAGATCTACGTCAGGAACTGCTCGACGCAGCCAAGGCCTTCATCGTGCGTGAAGGCTATGAAAGTGTTTCGATGCGCCGCCTTTCTGACGAGATCGGCGTGAGCTCTGCGGCACCCTACCACCACTTCCCTGACCGCAGAGCATTGCTGCTGGCGATAGCGCTCGACGGGTACCGCACGATGTTCGAAAGTTCGCTCATTGGTGTGGACAGCACTGAGCCACGTGAAATCCTGCGCGGCCTGCTTTTAAACTTCCTGCGCTTTGCTGCCCACAATCGGCGCCTTTTTGCGCTGATGTACGAGAGCGAGCTTGTGCGAGAAGGGCCTGCACCCGAAATTCTGGAGGCGCAGGATCAGGGGTTTCGCAGTCTGCATGAAATCATGCTTACCGTCGCGCCCGAGCTACCCGACCGGGAGCGCGCCATCCGCACAGCGACATTGTGGTGCGCTGTGTACGGTTTCGCTCTACAGACAAATCACGCCATGATCCGCACGCCACAACCGGAACCGGAGCGTGACGAGCTTGCAGAAGCGCTGGTTGCCCAAGCGCTGCGGCTGTTCGATGCCTGATCTTGAGGTAGTGCCTCAAGAAAAACAGAGAACTGGCTTGACGACCCGCCCACTTTCGCCTGCCACAAAGGCATCGGCAATCGCTTCAAAATCGAAGACCTCAATGAGGCGGTCGAACGGGAAGCGGCCTTCGCGGTAGTAGCTGATGAGTTGCGGAATAAAGCTTTGCGGGTCCGCACTGCCTTCTACCACGCCGCGAACAACGCGTCCCGCGCTCATCAGGTGTGTTGCATCGGCGACGATATTGGCGCCGGGGGGATAAGCGCCGACCAGCGCAAGTTCGCCAAGTGGCGCAAGCGCATGGATGGCGGCGTTTACCACCTGGGGCAGGCCGGTCGTATCAATGATGTAGTCGAAGCCGGCCGGACATCCTGCGGCACTTGCGTGTGCGGGGAAGTCAGCACTGTCAGCGCGGAAGCCGTGGGTGGCTCCCAACTCGCGGGCCAATGCGATGCGGACTTCATTGATGTCGAGCGCGACCACAACGGCAGCGCCGGCAATTCGTGCCGCCATAATCGCAGAGATTCCGACCGCTCCTGTGCCAAGGACAGCCACGCTCGATCCGGGCCGTACCTTGCAGGAATTCAGCACAGCACCAGCGCCGGTCTGGATACCGCAGCCTAAGGGGCCGAGGAGATGTAGCGGAAGATCCGCATCGACTTTCACGGCATTCCGGCGGTTGACCAGAGTGTGCGTGGAAAAGGACGATTGCCCGAAGACGTGGCTGTGGACCGGATTGCCGCCTGCATCGGTTAGGGCAGTCGAACCGTCGGCACGGGTGCCGAAAAAGTTCAGTGGCACCCACGAATGGCAGTATGCGGGCTGATGTGCGTGGCAACTCGGACAATGGCTGCACGACATGAAGCTCAGCACCACATGATCGCCCACCGCAAGATCGGTTACGTCGGTGCCAACGGCCTCGACCACACCTGATCCTTCGTGGCCGAGTACAACCGGCAATGGCACGGGCAGCTGCCCATCGCGCATCACCATGTCGGTGTGGCACACACCCACGCCTCGCATCGCAACCAGTACTTCGTCGGCGCGCGGGGCTTCCACAATCACGATCTCGATTGTGGCTTGCGTGCCAGCTTCGCGCAGCACGGCAGCTTTAGCAGTGATCGCCATTGTCTCTCTCTGTCAGAACGGGAAATGGACCCGACACTCCTGCCGGGCCCAACTGGTCATCAGAAGCGGAAGCCGACGCGGGCGTACCATTCGCGTGGGCGGTTATAGCTGCCGAAATATACGCCTGCCGCATCGTTGGCCCCGGCCGAGACAAGGTAGCGTTCGTCGGTCAGGTTGGTCCCGCCGACCGTCAGATCCCACTTTCCGTCAGGTTCGCGGTAAGTCAGGCTGGCGTTGACGATGTCGATCGGCTGGCGGCGAAGTGGCAGATAGTGTGACCTCCGGCGCTGATTGGCACGGTTCTCCAGCGCTTGGCGGCACGGCAAGAGCGAGTTGCCTTCCGGGCATCAGGCGGCCTTGGCCGTCACCT
>NZ_NCII01000110.1 GCF_002256775.1 Novosphingobium sp. 17-62-19
GCGAAACTGACCGGACACTACAGCGCTTTATCGATTAGCGCGTGTCCGGTCAGCTTCGCTACCGGCAGAACCTACACCACGTACCGGGACACGACCCCGGTAAATACTGAACAGGACATAGAAAATGACCAAGAACATCGTAGTCGTTGGTTCTGGCTTTGCGGGCATGTGGGCCGCTATCTCTGCCGCTCGCGCCGTTTCGCTGGCCCAGCAGGACGGGGAAGTTGCCATAACTGTCGTTTCCCCCACGCCAAATCTCACCATTCGCCCCCGGCTCTACGAAGCAGAGTTGCGCAATATGAACCCCGACATTGCCCACCTGCTGATGGCCGTGGGGGTGGTCCATGTTGCGGGAATTGTTGAAACCATCGACTCTGCCGAGAAAGTTTTGCAGATCAGCAAAACCGGCGGAGGCCATCAAAGTCTCGCCTATGACCGTCTGGTGATGGCTGCGGGGAGCCAGTTGTTTCAGCCCGATGTTCCGGGCCTTTCCGAATTTGGCTTCAATACCGACAGTCTGGCAAGCGCGCAGGCGCTGGAAGTGCATTTGCAAGGGCTGCGCGAAAAGCCCGAAACGGTGGCGCGCAACACTGTGGTGATCGCAGGCGGCGGCTTCACCGGAATTGAAGCGGCAACCGAAATGCCGATCAGGTTGCGGGCTGCTTTGGGTGCAGATGCCATGTTCCGCGTGGTCATCGTGGACACATCTGCAACCATCGGTCTTTCGATGGGCGAACAAGCGTTGCCCTATGTGCAAGAGGCCCTGATCGAGGCTGGCATCGAAACCCGTACCGGAACGCGGGTGAGTTCCGTCGATGCCCACGGCGTTACGTTGTCATCGGGGGAACGGATCGAGGCTGATACGCTGGTCTGGTCGGCAGGGATGCGGGCAAGCCCGATTGTAGCACAGGTTCCGGGCGATCATGATGCCCTTGGGAGGGTTGTCGGCGATCCATTCCTGCGTGCGCCTGCCAGTGACGGCATTTTTGTGACCGGCGATACCGTGCTGGCTGCAACTGACGATCAGGGCAATTTTGCGCCGATGTCATGCCAACACGCCATGAGTCTGGGCCGGGTTGCAGGGCACAACGCTGCTGCAGAATTGGTTGGCCTTGAATTACATCCCTATAGCCAGCCCAAGTATGTGACGTGCCTTGATCTTGGCGAATGGGGTGCCTTGTACACCGAAGGATGGAACCGTCAGGTTCGCTTTACCCGCGCCGAGAGCAAGAAGATCAAACAGGAAATCAACCAGATCTGGATCTACCCGCCAGCAGCTGATCGGGACGCTGTCTTTGCGGTTGCCAATCCAGATTTTGTTATCGTGCCTTGACCTGCAGCGCCTTGGCTGGATCGGTTCTGGCCAAGGCAGCGATCCACGCTGACCTATGCGATCAGCAGGCCCTGCTTCTGGAAACCTGCTGCCCATCATCAAGGTCGAAGCAGATATCAGACGAGCCAGAGAGGGTCCCGATCATGTGTTTCGTCAGCCGCTCATAGTGGCTGATGAACACACGAACCTGATCATCATCCATGGCTGCCGGGGCATCGGGCGAAGCCGAGCGCAGTTTATGCTCCTGCAATAAGCGATTGCGCAGGACGCTATCGAACGATGAGGCCCTTAGCATCACGAGGCGGTCAATCCGGCCGAACCAATCAGCATACGGCCCTTGCAACTGATCGTTCACATACCGTCGCCATGTGCCGTCTGGATCGCATTCTGCCTCAAGGGCATTGATTGGCGCTGCAAGTTCAGAGGGCGTTTGAGGCGTTGCGCCAACGCACCATCCTTCGAACAGGATGACATCGACCTCCGCCTTGACGTGCCGCGCATCGGAAGGTGGAAGCCGGTCGTCCAGTGCTTTGCTGAATTGGGGAAACCGCGTCGGGCGCCCTGCTACAAGGTCGTCCAGTACCGACTGCCCCAGTGCCGCCTCATGCGTTCCGGGAACTCCGCGCGTGCGCAACAGAGGGTGGACGTTGCGGGCCAGAATATCCCGCTCCGCGCGGGTCAGGTACAGGTCGTCCAGCGACAGGGTGATTGCGGTAAGGCCCAGTTCTGGCAACAGGGCTTGTTCCAGAAACCGGCAAAGCGTTGATTTCCCGCTCCCTTGCGCACCATTGATCCCGATGATCAGCGGCCGACCAGCGTCCTTTCGCCATTGCGCGATTTGGTGGGCGAGGGGGCGCCACCATTGGGTGACCATGTCGCTGTAGTTTTCGGGCAAACGCTCCGATGCAATCAGTGCCTCTATTTGTGGTGTCATGTCAGGCAATTGCGCGGTTTGCGACCTTCGCGCCAGTCATCAAGGTTGGCCAAGGCACACAATCCCATAGCTTCGCGTGTTTCGATGGTGGCACTGCCAAGGTGCGGCAAAAGCACCGCATTGGGTGCGGTGAGCAGTTCGGGGCGAACGGCTGGCTCGCCGACGAAAACGTCAAGACCTGCTCCTGCGATGCTGCCTTCTGTCAGCGCGTTTACAAGCGCGGTCTCGTCCACCACGTCACCACGCGCGGTGTTGATCAGGATCGCGTGGCGCGGCAGTTTTGCAAGGATTTCAGCATTGATCATGTTGCGCGTTTCAGGCCCACCCGGCACGTGAAGTGACAGGAAATCGCAGCGGCCGGCCAGTTCATCAAGCGTTGGGAAATACTGGGCGCCGAGCCGATCTACTTCATCTTTCGCACCTGGCCTGCGTGAAAAATAGGCAATTTCCATGCCGAACCCGAACTTTGCGCGCTCTGCTGTGGCTTGCGCGATCCGGCCAAATCCGACCAGCCCCAGCGTTTTGCCGCGCAAACTGGTTCCCAGCAGGTGAGTGGGTCGCCAGCCCTGCCAGGCACCGGCACGCAATTCGCGCTCTCCTTCACCTGCCCGGCGGGAGGTCATCAGCATGAGCGTTATGGCAAGGTCGGCAGTAGCGTCGGTCAATACACCCGGCGTATTGCTGACCGACACACCCGCCCGGTTGGCGGCAGCCAGATCGATGTGTTCAAACCCGGCGCCGAAGTTGGCGATGATCTGCGTGCGCCTGTTTTCTACGCTCAGGATATCCGCGCTGATCCGGTCCGTGATCGTGGTGCAGATGGCATCATAACCATGCATGGCCGCTACTAGCTCTTCCTGTCCAAATGGGATGTCGGAAAGGTTGAAAGTCGCGTCATAGCGCTCGGCCATCAAGGCTTCGATCCGATCAGGCCATTTGCGCGTTACGAGCACGCGAGGACGTTCAGGCACAGGCATTGCTCAGTTCTCCGGCACAGATGCCGCGAAGTATTCGGTGAAGGGATCGTCGGCCTGCTCTGGCGCTGCACCCTCTCGCACGGTTGTCCGACGCATGTCGCGTCGCTCGTTGAAGATATCGAAGTCGCCTCCGCGGTGCATCGTCGTCAAGTTGTCCCAGATCACCATGTCACCCGGTTGGTAGCTGACTTCGAACACATACTGCGGCTGCGTGGCAAATTCGATGAGGTTCTTAATGAACGCATGTCCCTCTGCGCGCGGCATTCCGACGACATCGAGGGCGTGGCTGCCGATATAGATCGCTGTGCGACCGGTTGCCTCCTGCCGGATCGACATGGGCTGGCGCGCCTTGGGTCGACCGTCGATTTCCTCAATGGTGATGGGAAATCCTGCGAGCAGCCGCGAATACCAGAGCGAATGTTCAGCCTCACCCGTATCGACTACCTGCCGGATATCATCTGGCAAGTCTTCGTATGCCGAACGCATGTCGGCAAAATGGGTCCGACCCCCGACTTTTGGCACTTCATAGGCGAGCAGCAGCGAATAGGACGATCGCATCGTCATGAATGAAGAGTCCGTGTGCCACAGACGATCGCCCTTCTTGTGCAGGACCATGTTCTCGTCGACCAGAATTTCACCTGAGGGGGTAAGGTTGCTGGCGTCGAAGATTTCGGCATCATCGGGGTGGCGGCGCGGGCGGTTCTTTACAGCAGGCGCTGTTTCGAGATGGCCGAGATTGCGGCTGAATTCGATGTGCGATTTGTTGTCAAAGCCGGTTCCGCGAAGCACACAGACGCCCCATTGGTTCATCGCGTCGATAATCGCGGCGCGGTCATCGGCTCCGATCGGCTTGCTGTAATCGATGCCGGAGAGTTCCGCGCCGAAACGCGGTGTGATGGGGGTTACGGTCAGGGCCATGGGAAAATACCTTTTCAGGGTTTGGTCGTCAGCGGTCCGGCCATCAAGACGGCGGGATCGGCTGGGTGTGATGGAACAGGGACTGCCACTCGGCGTGCATGGATGCGGCCGAGCAGGAAGAGCGAGATTGCAGAAAGCAGTGGCGTGACAGCCAGCAGCACGAACAGGTGGCGTGGCGGAAGGTTGGTTGCCAGCAGGTAGCCGCCCAGTAGCGGTGCAAAGATCGATCCGATCTTGGCCACCGAAGTTGCCCATCCTGCGCCGTTTCCGCGGATTGCACTGGGGTAGAATATCCCGGCAATGCTGTGCATCCCGAAATGCGTACCGCTGATCATCGCCATGCTGCACAACGAGAAGATCGCAAGGCCTTGTAGCGAAACATCGGCCAGCCCCATCAGGAGCAGCAGTGGCACTGCCAGCGCGGGGTAGATCGTGATCGCAATGGGTCCCAGCCGGTCGGTAAACCGCATCAACGCAAGGCCTGCAAACAGTCCCAGGACCGAGCTTGCGGACATGATCCAGGCTGCGTCGGTCCGCGTGAAGCCGACATCTTCAAAGATGATCGGCCCCCAATTTGACTTGAAATAGACCGCCATCGAACTGCCGATATAGGCCAGCCACAGGAAACTGGTGATTGGCCGAAGATCGCCTTTGAACAGCGTCGCGATGTGGAATTTCTGCGCCGGGGCATCGGACCCTTCGTCAGTTACGACGAACCTGTCATGCACCTGCGCACCCAAACCCGGTTCAAGCGTATTAAGGGCCTTGGCCACTTTTTCTGGCGAGCGGCCGGTCACAGCAAGATAGCGAGCGGATTCAGGCAGGATTGCAAAAAGGATCGGCACGAGCGCAAGTGTTGCCGCACCCGCAACGATGAACACCGATTGCCAGCCGAAATGTGGCGCAAGCCACACTGTCAACGGCCCGGCCACGACGCCGCCCAGCGTATAACCCATCATGATCACGGTCACGACCGAGGCGCGGTAGCGGGCAGGAACGAATTCGATGTTCAGCGCCCAAATCAGTGGCATCAGCCCACCGAGCGCTACACCGTTGAGAAAGCGCAGAACGAGCAACTGGTCCATGTTTCCGGCAGCGGCAATGGCCATTCCGGTAAGTCCGAAAGTGGCAACCGACGCGATGATGATCGGCCTTCTGCCAAAGCGATCACCCAGCCAGCCAAAGCCGATCCCGCCCAGCATGGCGCCGAAGACGCCAGCTGCGAATAGTTGCCCGAGGGAAATCGCATCCGCACCGAAGCCGTCGCGCAGATATGGTGCGACGAACGAGATCACCAGCATGTCGAGGCCGTCCAGAAAGGTGACGGTCCACGAGATCAGTACGAGGCGGATAACGAAAGCATTGAGTTTCTGTCGCTCAATGACCTCGGTCACCGCGATGGTAATGGGTGGTCGGGGCTCGGCTTCTGCTGCGTTCATGATGCTGGTTTCCCGATCAGGCCTTAACCACCGAAGTGGAAGCGGGCTCCGACCTTGAACGCACGGCCGACCGGATCAAACAGAATCTGGTTGGTGCCGCCCGATGGACCTGGAATGGCTGGCGGATCGCGATCAAGCAGGTTGTTTACCGTGGCGAACAACTGGAACGTGCGACCCGTGCCGGTGCCGACGTTTACGCGAGCGGTCATGTCGAGATAGAACCGGCTGGGCACGCGGTTGTTGTCCACGCTGGTGGGCGAGGTGACAGCATAGCCATCCTGATCGGGCCCTGTGAAATTGGTCCAATAGATCCCCGAAGGAATATAGCGGCCATGCCCGGTCAGCTGGAAATCGCCCTTCGTCCAGGTCACGACGCCATCGATTACGTAATCCGGCACACCCGCGATCGTCCCAGTGCGCTGGCCAGTCTGCCCTGCACGATCTACTGCACCAAGCGCATCCACCGTCGTCAGCTTTTCAGTGATATTCGCAATCAACTGGGTGTTGAGGCTGCCAAGATTGCCAAGCGGTTGGCGGTACTGCAATTCAATGTCGTAGCCGCTTGTTTCGAGGGCATTGGAATTGAGGATCACATCGCGCACTTCAAGGATCTGGTCTGAAGCATCGCGCGTGATCTGACTGCAGAATTCAGTCGCCCCTTGTGCGCAACGATTGACCAGCGTCTGCGCGCCCAAGGCGCCAATCGCATCAGCAACCTTGATGTCGTAGTAGTCAACCGAGAGCCGCATACGCTCAAAGAAGCCGCCGCGCGGGGTGACCACAACGCCGAGCGTCAGGCTGTCAGCCTTTTCGACACGAAGGTTGCTGTTTGATCCGGTGATGACGTTGGGATTGGTTTGCAAGCCACCATTTAGCGGATCGGACAGACCGATTGAGCGGCGAGTCTGCGGGCCAAACAGTTCGAAGATGTTTGGCGCCCGGATATCGCGCGAACGGGTCCCGCGGAAGCGGATGCCTTCGACGGGTTCATAGACCGCGCCTGCCTTCCACGTCGTCACCGCACCCGAAGTGCTGTAGTCGGTGCGGCGGACTGCCCCGTTCAGGTCAAGAGCGTATCCCACCGCGGAATCGCGCAGCACGGGCACAGCGATTTCGCCGAACACTTCCTTGACCGTCACACCGCCGGACAATGCCGAACCGTTGAGCGAGTAGAACCCGTTGGTCGCCGAAATGGCATCGGTTGTACCGTCCACTGTATCGCGGCGATACTCGGCGCCAATGGCAACGGCTACTGCACCGGCTGGAAGCTGGAACAGGTCTCCACGCACATCAATGCTTGCCACATGCTGTTCGTTTACGGTCCGCTGGAGACCATCGTCGGTGATGTATCCCAAAGCGTCTGCGCTGTATCGGCCCTCGCCAAACGGATTGTAAGGGCGGCAGGCTGCATCATCGTTGGCTGCGCTGGCATCGGCGTTCACGCGGCAGACGATTTGTCCGTTTGCACTCACCGCATCGGTTGCCTTTAGCAGGTTTGCCTGATTGATCAGGTTCGTGCCGCGCTGGGTGAAGTTGGTGCGGCCGTATTGGTACGAACCCTCGACCGTCCAGTTCCCACCAAGGTTGGCCTTGACGCCAAGGACGCCACGATAGGTTTCGGTGGTCGATGTGGCCTGTCCCGGGCCGATATCGAACGCCGCTTTGCCAAGGATGAACGATGCCACACCGTTGGCATCCATGGCAGCTGCCACGCTGGATGGAATGAAAGGATTGTCGCGCTTTATCCGGCCAAGCAACGTGCCGTTGAAGTCGCGGAACAGCGCGCCGTCGACCGTACCGGTTACCTTGCCGTAGGAAAGATCGGCATTCAGCGTCACATCGTCGGTCAGGTCGGCGGTCAGGGCGCCATATGCTGAAACCCGCTCAAGCGGGACTTTGAGCCTCAGCCCGGAAATGAAGCCGTTCCGCCCCTGACCTTCGCCGCCGAGCATAAACAGCGGGCCGACAAGTGTACCATACTGGAATGGGGCAGGCGTGCCGTCGGCAAGGAACTTTGTGCCGCGCAATGGGTCGGTTGCCGTGCTGCCAATGACCTGGCCGGCTGCGTTGTAGGAGCGGTTGATCAACCCTCCGGGAGACATTGTCGAAGTGTTTACCCCGGCGATGATCAGGTTGGCTGGCTGACCGCCTGCACCGGGAGGCGTGTTGCCGAGGATCAAAGTCTGGCTGTTGCAGAACGCGCGGGTGGTGCAGTTGCCAAGTCCTTCGAGCTTTTCATATTCGACCGCGCCAATCACATGGATGCGATCACCAAGGCTTGTGCCGCCCGACAGGCTGGCAAAGAAGTTGCCATCGTCGCCACGCTGCGAAACGCCAGCGGCAACCTGACCATCCAGTCCGACCTTTTTGCGATCCAGCACGAAGTTGACCACACCGGCGACGGCGTCGGAGCCGTAAGCCGCTGATGCACCACCTGTAACCACGTCAATCGTGCGGACAAGTGACGAGGGGATCAGGTTGGTATCGACCGAACCCTGCACCGTGCTGGGCACGAACCGTCGGCCATCGACGAGGACCAGCGTGCGCTGTGGATCAAGACCGCGCAAGTCAAGCAGGCGTGCACCGATGTTTCCGCCCAGATTAGCCTGAGCAGCAGGGCCGGTCGACGCGCGGAAGCTTGGAAGCTGAACGAGCGCTTCACCTGCGTTGGTAATGCCGAGCGCGTTCAGCCGCTCTGCGCCGATCGATGTGACAGGGGTAGGTGCCCGGAAGCTTGAGCCCAGGCGCGTTCCGGTGACGACAATGCCGGCTGTAGTGCCATCTGACGGTTCATCCGCCGGTTCGTCCAGTTGTTCTGGTGCGCCAGAATCGACCTGATCCTGAAGAACTTGTTCCTGCGCGAAAGCCGCGCTCGGCAATAGCAGAGCGGCTGCGCTGATGATTGCCAGAAAACTTGCGCCATTCAGCGCCACGTGCGTGCTCGATCGCATTTTTGAACTCCCACTCGTGGATCGTCTAAAGCGAACCTCGGTACGTATTTTTATGTATCATGATACTAAGATCGTCAACCATCATTTCGGTTCTTTCCTGCCAGTGGAAAATTCCCGTTTGGTGCAGCCTGAAACCGCCCGCTAAGAGCAGACGTGCCGCACGTCAGTGGTTGGATGGAGAAGCAAAAAGGTGGATCAGAATCAGTCGGCTGACCCGTTTGACAGCAGCACGCCGCAATACCGCGCCTTGTTTCCTGAAGATTCGCGCGATGAGGCTGAGTTTCGCTTGACCCGTATCCTGTCGCTTTCCGCGCGTCGTTGGGGCACGCATGTCGAAAGCCAGATGCTGGCGACAACAGGTCAATCGCGGTCACGCTGGCAGACACTCTTTGTCCTCAGCGTCGCGACACCGCCGGTCACGACCTCGCTGCTCTCCGCCAGACTGGCAATTCAGTGGCCGCCGCTGATTCGCACCTTGCACTCGTTGGAAGCGGATGGGCTGATCCGTCGGATCGCCAATCCGCACGACAAGCGCTCGCGTTATATCGAGATTACGCCTGCCGGGCAGGCTGTCGTCGATGAGGTGCAGCCCGTTCTGTCGAAGATCCGGTCAGCCGTATTTGCCTCTTTCAGCGAGGAGGAGATCCGCACGGCAACGCGGGTTCTGGAGAAAATCGTTGTCGGTGTTACCCAAGCGCAAGCAGAAGCGGAATAAGCTTGGCCGCGCGCGTGTGACGCTACATCGCACCATCACCCTTGCGGATGGCCTTGATCGTGCGAGCGATCAGCGAGAGATCGAATATGAACGACATGCGGCGAATATAGCTGATGTCGAGGTCGCTGCGCTGATCAAAGCCGATGTTGGCACGGCCAGAGGTTTGCCACAGACCGGTCAGGCCCGGCCGCACGGCGAGGCGCGGTAGATGCCGCATTGAGTAGGTGCCAGCGTCGAACGAGGTTGGGCGTGGGCCAACCAGCGCCATTTCCCCGCGCACGACGTTGAACAGGTTTGGTAGTTCATCAAGGCTGGTGCGGCGCAAAAAGCCGCCGATCCGGGTTACGCGCGGATCATCACGCAGCTTGAAATCAGGCGAGGAATCGCCGTGAATGTTTTGCGCTTGCAGGCTTTTCTTCAGCTCCTCAGCATTCACCACCATCGTGCGAAACTTGAAGAGGCGGAAACGCTTGCCCAAATAGCCGGTGCGGTCCTGTACGAACAGGATCGGACCGCCATCACACAATTTGTGTAGCGCGACGATTACGGTGTCCGGTCGGCGTCAATTTTGATGGCCGATAGGTGGCCGCGCCGGTTGGTGAATTCTGGCTACCATTTGCTGTTGCG
>NZ_NCII01000111.1 GCF_002256775.1 Novosphingobium sp. 17-62-19
ACTGTCAGGCGGACATCGACATCCTTGAGGAAATCAAAACCGCGGGGCTGGAAGGTCATGGGGTCTTTGCCTCTTTATTCAGGAAAGGTGGGAAATCTGGATGGCGACACGGTCTTCGAGTGCGCCGATCGAGCCGTGGGCATAAGTCTTGTCGCCCACCACCAGTGGCACGCTGCGCGCGATGGGCACGGGCAGCACCTGGCCCACCTGCAACCGCGAGATCGTGGCAAGCGGCAGGCGCATATCCACCAGCACGGCGGTCATATCGATGGGCATGTCGGCAAAGGGCGCATCGGTGGCCTTGGCCGGGCCGCGCGGCGCCTTGGCCGGGCGCTTGCCTTCGCCATGGGCAAACATCTGGCCCAAGGTATCCATCGGGAAAGCGATGGAAATGACCCAGGGCATCCGCCCCTGTTCCAGCACGTTGAGCGTCAGCGCGGCCACCGGCGTGCTGCCCGGCATCGCCTGAAGCTGCGCCAGACTGGCATCGCGGCGCACCGCACGGATCGCACCGCAACTGCCACCCAGCGCCACCGCAAGGCAGGTGGCGATCAACTGTTCGATCCGCCCGATCATCAGTTCGGCTGAAAGCGGGAACTCCTTGGGCAGCGATCCGGGCGTATCGCCGGGGCCGCCAAAGGCGCGATCCACCAGCCGCAGCACGCTTTCGCCCTCGATGCTGACCATGAACGGGCCGCTGCCGATCTGCATCAGGCTGTTGGCGGCAAGGCGCGGGATTTCCGAACAGAAATCCTCGAAATCGGTCTTCATCGGCTTGGCCGGATTGATCTGCGGCTCTGCCCCGCCCAGCAGCGGCGACAATGCGCCGCGCACCGCCTTGGCCAGACGCTCGCTCATCCGCGCCAGCGCGGGGACAAGTTCAGACGTGTCCGGGCCGGGGCGCAGCAAGGCCGGATCGTGCTGGGCAAGGGCACGTTCGGCAACAAAGGCGCGTTCTGGTTTCATGGGTACGGGTGGCCTTGGAATCGCGGGGTTTTACTGGACGATGAAGGACTTGAAGTAGACGTTCTCGACTCCGCCAAAGCCCTCGTTCTCGGTCAGGACCTTGTTGATCGTGTCGGTCATCCGCTTCTGAAAACGCGCCTTGCCTTCGGGGCTGACCACTTCTTCTTCGGGCGTATCGGCAATGGCGATGAGCAGGGCGGAACGGATCGCCAGTTCATGCTTCTTCATCCACAGCACCACGCGGTAATCGCGGCGGGTTGATGCCGAGATATTGACCTGCAGCAGCGCGTCGGAATCGCGCAGGTTCGATGTGAAATCGTCGGGGAAGTTGTAATAGACGGTGCGGAATTCGCTGCCGCCGTCGCCATCGGTATCGGCGCCGCCAGCTTCGCCTTCGCCTTCCTTGGCGGCAGGGGCAAAGGGGTCTTCCTCGCCCTTGCGGATCAGCTTGGGGTTGTTGTCCACGTGGATGACCTCGTGCGGACCGCCGCCACCGATCACGCCCGCGGCCACCAGCCCGAACACGCCGCCGGCGCCCACACCCAACAGGGCAATCGCGCCGACGATCTTGATCATCATGCCGCCGCCCTTTTTCTTCTTGGGCTTCTCTTCCTTGTCTGCCTTGTCGCTCATGGTCAGTCTCTCAGGATTGGGGTGTCAGGATCAGGCGTAGATGCCGCTGTCGCCGGTCTTGGCGGCGTCGTCGCGGCGGGTGGTCGGCTGACTGGACGCCGCGAAGCGGGCTTCAGCGCGCGCGGATTGCTGCTGGTTCTGTTGCTGGCGCTGCGCGTTGGCGTCGCTGGCCTGCGGCCGCGCGTCGCCTTGTGCTTGCGAGTTAGGGTTGCGCGTGTCCGCCGAAGTGGTGGCCGTTTCGCTGCTGGCGTTCACCGCGCGGGCAAAGCCGGGATCGGCGCTGCTCATCGCCACCGACAGGCCGGTGTCGGTGCTGTCAAAGCGCATGGAGACGCGCCCGAAATCGGTGTTGGTCACGGCCACGTTGATCGAGCGCGGCGATGCATCTTCGCGGGCGCGGGCCAGCGTGTCGACCAGCGTGGCAAAGTCGATGCGCTCGGCCCTGGCCTCGCTGCGGGTGGGGGCGGCAACCGGTTGGGCATCGACCTGCACAGGTGCATCGGTGATGATGGCGCTCGGAAGCGTGGTTTCGGCAAGCTGCGGATTGGTGGCTTCCGGCGCGGCGGGTGCGACCTTGCGCGGGGTGGCATCGCCGGGCGCTGCGGTCTGCGCGTCGGCTTCTGCTGGAGCAGGCACGGCGCGCGCGGTTTGCGTTGCTGATGCAGCGGTGGGCGCAGAGACGAGCGGCGCGGCGGGCACAGCCTCGCCATCGGAAGGTTGCTCTACCGTCGGGGCCACAGGCTTCGCAGTAACGAAGGCAACGCGCAGCGGAGCGCCTTTCTGTGGCGCGGGAACCAGCTCGATCTGCGCGGTATTGGCAATGGCGGCGGCAACTGCGGCAGGGTTTGCAGGCGGCAATGCGGTGGTCGCTGCGGTGGTTGGTGAAATGGTCTGCGTTACGGGCGGCGCGGGTGCGGGCTGTTCAGACGCAACCGGGGCCAGCCTGTCAGGCGCGGCAAAGATGGCGGCAAACAGCGCAATGTCGGGCTGGGGCGCAATCTCGGTGGGGGAAGGCGCGGTTTCGTCCTCACCTTCGGGCAGCGCATCGGCTTCACCGCTGTTAGCAGGCAAGGGCCGCCCCGTGGCAGCCTTCAGCAGAATTGGTTGTGGCAGGTTGGCTTGCGGTTGGGCGGCAACCACATTTGCCGCATCCGGCAAAGTCTTGCCGCCTTCCGGCAAAAGTGCACTTGCCGCTTCGGGCACGGCCGCCTGAAGTGCGAGCAGCGCATCGAAGCTGGGTCCGGCAGAACCGGTGCCCGGTTCTGCCGGAATGCCTGCGTTTTCCAGCGGTGCCGCAACTCCGGGCGTCAGGGCTGATTGCAGGGAAAAGGCAGAGATTTCGGGCATTGCAAGGGTCTCCGGCGGTGGCGTTAACCTTGTCTATTCAAGACCCGTGCCAGATGGCTTCTTGCCGGTGACGGGAATTGTTCCTGCGGCGATTTTCCGTGCGATCAGGCGCTCCTGCGCCTCGGCCCGCTCTTCCACGGCGGCGCGGCGGCGTTCGGCGGCGGCGGCTTCCTGCGCTTTGGCATCGGCAATGCGCTTGGCCGTTTCGGCATCGGCACGGGTGCCGGTGGTGATGCGGTCCAGACCTGCAATGAAGTGCCGCAATTGCTGCAGCCCATGCGCATCGCGCGCGTCGGTGCGGGCGGAATAATCGGCTGACAGGCGGCTGGTGCGCTCGACCAGTCCCTGCAATTGCGCCAGCGTGCCTTCAGCTTTTCCCGCTTCGGCCAGCGCGGTTTGGCGGGCAATGTCGCGGATGCGCTCCAGCCGCTTGAGCCGGGCGAGCCGCGCACGTTCGGCCTTCACGGCCCGATCAATTGCGTCAGCGCAGCAACGCTGGGTGCCATCGGCACGATCTCACGCTGCGGCTGGCTGATGAAGCCGGTCAGCGCTTCATGCATGGTAATCGCACGGTCAAGCTGCGGGTCTGCGCCGGATCGGTAAGCGCCCATCAGCACAAGATCGCGGTTGGCCTCGTAACTGGCCACCAGCGCACGGAAAGTGCGGGCGGCTTTCTGGTGTTCGGGCGCGGTAATGTCGTTCATCACGCGGCTCAGCGATGCGGCGATGTCTATCGCGGGATATTGCCCGCGCTGCGCCAGATCGCGCGACAGCACGATGTGGCCATCGAGAATCGAACGCGCGGTATCGACCACCGGATCGTCCTGGTTGTCGCCATCGGCCAGCACGGTGTAAAGGCCCGTCACCGAACCCCCGCTCTGGGCTGAATTGCCCGCGCGCTCCACCAATTTTGTGATCGTGGCGAGCGCCGAGGGCGGATAGCCGCGCGCTGCGCCGGGTTCGCCCAGCAGCAGCGCGATTTCACGGCCCGCGTGGGCCACGCGCGTCAGGCTGTCCATGATCAGCAGCACGTTCTTGCCCTGCGCGCGGAAATATTCGGCCAGGGCGGTGGCCATCATCGCGCCACGGATGCGCAGGTTCGGGGCATGGTCGGCAGGCACGGCGACGATGACCGAACGCTCACGCTTCGATCCCTGCATGTGGCGCTCAACAAAATCAGACACTTCGCGCGCACGTTCGCCAATCAGGCCGACGATCACGATTTCGGCCTCGGCCCCATGCGCGATCATGTCGAGCAGCACCGATTTGCCAACGCCAGACCCGGCCATGATGCCGATGCGCTGGCCCACGCCGAAGGTGGTCAGCGCATTCAGGGCGCGCACGCCGGTATCGAAACTCACGCGCACGGGCGAGCGATCCAGTGCGGCGGAGCGCACCCCGCCCGCAGGCCATTCGTGGCGGCCGTTGATGGGGCCGCGCCCGTCGATGGGCTTGCCCTCGCCATCTACGGCGCGGCCGAGGAAGGCTTCGCCGACCGGTACCATGCCTGGGCGGCCTTCGGGACGGACCTTTGCGCCGGGGCGCAGCAGCACGGGATCGCCGAGCAGCATCATCAGCGTGCGCCCGTTGCGGAAACCGATGGTCTCGGCGGTGAGCGAGCCAGACCCATGCGCGATGCGGCATTGCGTGCCGATGGGCACGGAAAGCCCAGAAACTTCAAGCATTCCGCCATCGCAAGCGGCGAGCAGACCATAGCGCGGCGGGGTGAAGTCCGGCTCGCACAGCGCCATGCCATCCAGCAGCGGTTCGATGAAATTCAGCATTGCCGCAGCGCTTCCACGATGGACAAGCGCCATTGCTCCGGCCCGTTCTCAACTCCGCCAATCGCGCCTTCGACGCGCACCGCACCGCGTTCCAGCGAGGCGTCGGGTTCGAAGTGCCAGTCCTCGGGCAGACGCGCGGCGATCAGCGCAAGATCCTCAGGATGAAGGCGAATTACGCGGGCATCCTCGGCACGGGCGAGCATTGCGGCGGCGATTTCGACGCGGCGGGTGAGGCCGTCAGGGTCGAGTGCGGCGGGGGCGATGGCGGACTCGCACAGGGCGATCACGGTTTCGCGCAACCGGTCCTTCAGATCGGACTGCATCGCGGCGTCGAGGCGCGATAATGACAGTTCGATCCTGCTCCGCGCGGCTTCCTGCTCGGCGATGATTTGCGCGGCGGCTTCCTGCGCTTCACCCATGCCGCGCGCGTAGCCTTCTGCCCATGCTTCGGCCACGGGATCAGGCACTTCGGTGTCGTCTGGTGCGTCTTGGTGTAGTTCAGGTGCATTTTGGTGCACTTCGGGAATCACCAGATCGCGGAAGAAACGGCGGTCCCTGGCAAAGCCTGCGGACATGTGTCCGAGGTCTGCCAGAGACACCGCCCTGAGGGCATCAGACATAGTCATCATCGCCCGCGCCGAACACGATCACGCCCTCGGCGGCGAGGCGGCGGGCGGCGGTGATCATGGCTTTTTGCGCCTCAATCACTTCGGCCATCTTCATGCGGCCACGGGCGTTGATTTCATCGCGGATGCCATCGGCGGCGCGGGCCGACATCGAGCGGAAGAACGGTTCGCGCAAGTCCTCGGCAATGCCCTTCAATGCGGCGATCAGCGCATCGCTGTCCACCTCGCGCAGCAGCGCCCCCATCGATTTGTCATCCAGCACGTAGAGGTGTTCGAACTTGAACATCTCGTTCTCGATGGCCTTGGCCAACTGGCGGTCCGCCTTGGCGATTTCGGGCATGACGCGCTTTTCGACCGTGCGGGCCGAGGCGTTGATGATGTCTGCCGCTTCGCGCGGGCCACCCATGCAGCACGGCAATCGCCTGCGGATGCTCGTCGCGGATCAGCGGCACGATCACTTGTGGCGTGAGCCAGCGGGCGAGTTCGATGGTCGGGGTTTGCGAAGGATCATCGGGCGCGATGCGCTGCATCAGGCTGTCGGCCTTCACCTCACCCACGGCGCGCGTCATCAGCGAGCGCACTTGCCCTACGCGATCATGCGCGATCAGGCCCAAGCGTTCGGTCTTTTCGACAAAGCCTGCGATGGCCTGCGCGATGGCGACGGGGCCGATTTCGCCCAGCGCGCACATCTTTTCACCCAAAAGGCGCAGTTCGGCGGGTTCCAGTTGCGACAGGATGTGTGCGGCCTGATCGTCCTCCAGCAGCATCACCATGACAGCCGCGCGTTCGGGATCGGAGATCTGCGGTCCATCAGCGATGATTTCGCTCATCTCGCTCATGCGGCACCTTCCTCTTCAGGCTCTTTGAGCATCTGTTTCAGCGCAACCAGCGCGTTGTCGGGCTTTTCGACGACAAGGCGCTGGGCAAGGCTGACCTGCCGGGCGAGTGCTTCGGCATCGACCACACCGGTTTCCGGGTCTTGCGCAGGCTGGATGGCAGCGGCGACTTCCTGTGCGGTGACTGGCGGGGTTTCGACTGGGTCTTCAGAGGCTTCGTCGCCGTCTTCAGAATCGTCGTCCTCGGCAGCTTCGCCCTTCTTGCGCTTCTTCTTCTTGGCCTTGGCGTCATCATCGGCTTTGGCCGGTTCACGCTTGAAGGCCTTGATCAGCGGGCGCACGCCGAGCAGCAGGACCAGCAGAACGGACAGCAGCGCCACGCCATTGCGCAGGATCGTGGCGAACCACGGGGTTTCCCAGAAGGGGGCGGGTTCCGCCACCACTGCGGGTTTGAACGCGCGCACTGCCACCGCCACTTGATCGCCGCGCGCGGTGTCTGCGCCAACGGCGGCGTTGATCAACTGCTTGATCTGTTCGATTTCCGCAGGCTTGGCCTTGGCCATGATTTCTGCGCTGAGGGCGACGGCAACGGACAGCCGCTTGATCTTGCCCGGTGTCTGGTTGGACACGGCAACTTCGCGGCCCAATTCGTAGGTCTTTGCCGAGGTAGACTCTGTGTTTTGTGGCACGGGCGCTGCGGCAGCAGGTGGCGTGCCCGCAGGTGCTCCGGGTTGGGCGACGGTGGCAGGAGGCGGGGTGTTTGCCGTGACGCCGGGCACGCCCTGTGCAGGCGCGGCGTTGGCCGAATTGGAGGCGCTTTGCGTTTCCTGCCGGACCACGCCCTCCTTGTCGTAAGACTCGCGCGCGGAGGTGACCTGATCCATGTCGAGATCGACCTGAATTTCGGACGAGAAATTGCCATCGCCCAGCATCGGCGTGAGCAGTTGGGTGATCTGCTGGCGCAGCTTTTCTTCCATGCGCTGTTGCAGTTCGAGCCGGTCTCCATCGACGCCACCGGCTTCGGAAAGCAGGCGGCCATGCTGATCGACCACGCGCACCGCATCGATCGAGAGGCCCGGAATGGACCCGGAGACGAGATTGACGATGGCGCGGACCTGGCTGTCGGACAGTTGTCGCCCGCTTTTCAGCTTGGCCATGACCGAGGCGGTGGGGGCGATGTTGTCGCGCACGAAGACCGACTTTTCCGGCTCGGCCAGATGGACGCGGACCGATTCCACGCCGTCGATCTCCATGATCGTCAGTTCCAGCTCGCGCTCGCGCGCGGCTTTCAACCGCTGGCCTTCAAGGCCGCGACTGGCGCCCATCGGCAGCTTGTCGAGCATCTGCATCCCGGTTTCGGGCGTGGCGATGGCCCCGTCCGAAGCGGCGGCCATGCGGGCTTTATAGAGGTCGTCCTCACCCACGGTGACCGCGCCAGTGCCGCTGTCGATCTGATAGGCGATGGCGGCCTTCTCCAGACTGGCGATCACTTCGGCGCGTTCGCCATCGGAAAGCTGGCTGTAGAGCATCCGCTGCGGGGCAGGCGACATGGCCATCCACACCACGGCGGAAAGGCCCGCAGCCGAAACGCCTGCGAACCACGGCAACATGCGCCGTACAGGCGGAAGCGACAGGAACGCCTTGGCCCGCGTGGCGGGGCTGCCGCCAGCGGGATCGCTCAGCGTACCGAGCATGGTGGAAGGTGTATCGACTAGGTCGGCCATCTAATCACACTCCCATCCGCATGATATCTTGATAGGCATTCAGCAGCTTGTTGCGCACTTGCAGCATGGCTTCGAAGGCGATGCCCGCTTCCTGCCGGGCCAGCATGACCTTGGCGACATCGACCACTTCGCCCTTTTCATAGGCCGCGCTCATCGTGCTGGCGTTCTGCTGGGTGGCGTTGACGGTATCGAGCGCGCCTTTCAGACTGTCGGTGAAGGAGCCAGCGGGGCCGGATGTCGCTTGCGTTGCTTGTGTGGCGTCCGGCGCTTTGACCTGCTGGAGCAGCTGCGAGCGCTCCATGATCTGCTGGCGCAGGGCCATGATGTCCTGAATGCCCGACGCGCGGCCTCCGATACCGCCGATGCCGCTCATCGACGGCCACCCACGGCAATACCGGCTTCACGGAAGCTGGCGAGGCGATAGCGCAGGGTGCGTTCGGAAATGCCGAGTTGGCGTGCAGCGGCGACGCGGCTGCCGTTGCAGGCCTCAAGCGTGGAGATGATCGCGCGGGCTTCCGACATCTGCACGATGTTCGAAAGCTTTGCGTCGGACGTTTCGGGTGCGGCTACGGGGGCGCTGACAAGGCGGGTCGTGCGGTCAAACGCGATGTGTTCCGGCCCGATGATCGGGGCGTTGCCAGCCAGCACCAGCGCGCGGCGGACGACGTTTTCCAGTTCGCGCACGTTGCCGGGCCAAGCGTGCGCGGCGAGCATGGCGAGTGCCTCGTCCGAAATCCACGGTGCGTTGGCGGCGTGGCGCAGGGCCATTGCGAAAGCGAGCGGGGCAATATCGTCGGGACGTTCACACAAAGGGCGCAGGGCGAGGGGGAAAACATTGAGGCGGTAGAACAGGTCGGCGCGGAACCGGCCTTCTTCCACTTCCAGCGGCAGATCGCGGTTGGCGCAGGCGATGACGCGCACATCCACCTTGATCGGCTGGGTCGCGCCCAAGGGCACCACTTCGCCTTCCTGAAGGACGCGCAGCAGCTTTGCCTGAAGCGACAGCGGCATTTCGGCGATTTCATCGAGCAGCAGCGTGCCACCATCGGCGGCGCGGAAGAAACCTTCGCTCGCGGCGTTGGCGCCGGTGAATGAACCCTTCTGGTGGCCGAACAGCAGCGCCTCCAGCATGGCTTCGGGCATGGCGGCGCAATTGATGGCGATGAACGGCTTGTCCTTGCGGGCCGAACGTTCGTGGATGAAGCGGCTGAGCACTTCCTTGCCGGTGCCGGTGGGGCCGTTGATCAGGACGGGGATATCGCTGGCGGCGATGCGCTCAGCCAGGGCGAGGACGGACAGGCTTTCAGGATCGGCGGCAATCGGTGCGCCGGGGCGGGCGGCACAGGCCAGCAGGGCTGCAAGGGCGGCTCCGCCCGCGCCATCGGCATAGCGCACGGTGGCGATGCGGCTGCCGCTCTGCCGTTCGATCTGGGGCACAGGTGCGCGTTCCAGCAGGACGATTTGCTTGCGCGGGGGCATGGTTGCGCCTTCGAAAGCATCGGCCAGAAAAGCTTCACCTTCCGCGCCATAGCTCGAAAGCACCGATGCCGCGCGCTGAACCAGCGCTGCGTGGGCTTTTGAAGCCGCTTCGGTGAACTGCAGAATTCCGCAATCGCGAATCATTTTGAAACCCCTGTTAACCATCAAGTCCGTGACGCATCTTTCGCGCGTAACCGGCAAACAGGTTGAAACTTTAAGGGGTAGGGAAACCCCTAGGGCGAATACCTAGGGGCGGCAGTCTTTTGCCGGGGGGTGGCTTAAAACCGGCTGCACTTTGCCGGTCTTTGTCCTGACAGCCGCGTCGATCCTCTGGCCCGGCAGTCCTTTCGGGAACACATTACCCAACCGGAGACTGAACAATGGCCGTAATCAACACAAACATCAGCGCCCTCAAGGCAACCAATTCTTCCAACAGCGCCAGCAAGATGCTCGGCACCGCAATGGAACGCCTTTCGACCGGCAAGCGCATCAACAGCGCGAAGGACGACGCAGCTGGCCTTGCCATCGCCACCACCATGACCGCACAGATCAAGGGCATGAACCAGGGCGTGCGCAATGCCAACGACGGCATTTCGCTGGCGCAGACCGCAGAAGGCGCTCTGAACGAAGTCAGCAACATGCTGCAGCGCGTTCGTGAACTGGCCGTGCAGTCGAAGTCTGCCACGTACCAGCAGTCTGACCGTGATGCGATGCAGTCGGAAGTCGGCAACCTCAACGCCCAGATTTCGGACGTGCTGAACAACACCGAATTCAACGGCAACGCCGTGTTTGCCGTGGTTGGCGCAGCGCCTGCAGCCGACGGTTCGGACGATGCAACTTTCGCCATCCAGACCGGCGCGAATACCGCTGATACGGTTACTATCGTCAGCAAGGCGTTTGATGGCACCAAGATCTTCGGCGGCACGGACACTGCCTATGACCCGGCTTCGACCACGCAGGCGCTTGACGTTTCGTCGGTTGCCGATGCTTCAACCACCATCGACAACGTCGATGATGCGCTGGCCAACGTGAACGCAACCCGTGCAACGCTGGGTGCCGGCCAGAACCGTCTGGAATCGGCTGTCAACAACCTGAATGACAACATCACCAACCTGTCGGACGCTCGCAGCCGCATCGAAGACACCGACTATTCGGCAGAAACGACGCAGATGGCAAAGGCGCAGATCCTTTCGCAGGCATCGACCGCGATGATCGCACAGGCCAACCAGAGCCAGCAGAACGTGCTGTCGCTGCTGCGTTAAGCCACAGAACAGATCGGCGTCCGTCTCCACCGGGCGCTGATCAAATGCCCGGCGGCCCTTTCCCAAGGCCGCCGGGTTTTTCTGCGTTCAGGCGGCTTGCGGTGTGTCTATGCTGAAGGAGCCGCGCCCTTGCGCCTTGGCGCGGTAGAGGGCGCGGTCTGCGCGTTGCAGCAGATCGTGGCGGCTGTCGGCCGGGCCATCGAGTTCGGAACAGCCGATTGTGGCGGAAACGATGAAGTCTCCGGTTTTCGACCTTCTGGGGAAGCGCAACTGTTCTGTCAGTTGCGCGGCGATATCGGGGAGGTTGGCGATCAGGCCGGGGTCGGTCAGGACCAGCGCAAACTCATCGCCACCAAGGCGTGCGGCCAGCGAATCCTTGAGCCAGGGCGAGCGCAGTACCATTGCCACGGCGCGCAGCACATCGTCACCAGCGGCATGGCCCAGCGTATCGTTGACCTGCTTGAAATGGTCCAGATCGATCAGCATCAGGGCAAGGGGTTCGCGCGAGATTTTCGCCTTGTCGACGCAGGAATCTACATAAGAGACGAACTTGTGCCTGCTGGCGATCAGCGTGACTTCATCGGTATTGGCACGCTTGGACAGCTCCGCCATCGAACGGTGGCGTTCGGTCACGTCCTGCAACACGCCGATCAGCGCGACCACGCGTCCTTGCTCCAGCTCTGGCTCCCCAATCGTCCGCACCCGTTTGTGAGCGCCATTGGCTGCTATGAAATCCAGCTCAAGTTCAAAGCAGGCGCCGGTTCGGGATGCTGCATCAAGGGCGGCCTCCAGCCGTTCCCTATCAGCGGGGGGATAATAGGCCAAGGCATCGTCGAGCTTTTCGGTTTCCGTAACCGGAACCCGGTGAATGTCGTAGATGCCTTCTGACCAGGCCACCCCGCCAGTGATGAGATCGAGCCGCCAGCAGCCAATGGAGGTCAGCCTTTCGGCCTGCCGGAACTGGCGCTGGGCACGCTCCTTGTCGGCCAGCATGGCTTTGAGCAGCACCGCGTCTTCGGACAGGGCAATGCTGGACAGGCGCGATTGCAACATGGCTTCGACGCCACGGGCAAAGGAAATGAGCCGGGCGCTGTCGGCCGAGGTGAAGGTGCGCGGCTTTGAATCGATGATGCAGAACGCGCCGATGCCAGTGGTGGGGGCATCAGGGTGCAGCCGCAGGCGCAGCGGCGCGCCGGCATAGAAGCGGATATTGGGATCGCCGGTGACGAGCGGGTTTTCACGAAAGCGTGCGTCAAGGTGTGTGTCGGGAACGACCAGCAGGCTGTCCTGCGCCACGGCGATACGGCAGAAGGATTGTCCAATCGGCGTCTGCTCTGCCGCGATGCCCCGCCGCACGAGGAAATGCTGGCAGTCTGTATCAAGCGCCGAAACAACTGCCATCGGGCAATCGAACAGCACGCTGCCCGCCTCTACCAGATCGGCAAGGCCCTCATCCTGAGATTCGAGCAGCTTTTCTAGCAGGTACACGCGACGACTCCGATTCGGGTGGGTCGAACCAGATGCGCGCGTAGAAGTTAACGATTTCGTAAGGGTACGACGAAGCGTTTGAGAAATGGGTCTTTTCGGACGCTCACCCCGTCAGCAGGATCGACATGCGGCGGTTGCGGGGGTCTGCCGGGTTGTCCTGGATCAGAGGCTCACGGTCGGCCACGCCTTCGATGCGGCGGAAGCGGGGTTCGGCGATGCCTTGGCGGGTGAGGGCCTGCCGGGTGGATTCGGCGCGCCCTGCCGAGAGTGACCAGTTGTTGGCCACGCCGTTCTTCCACGGAAGCGAGTCCGTATGGCCGCGCACGGTGATCTGGCTGGGATCGGCGGCGACGGCCTGGCCGATGGCGCGCAGCAGTTCGGCGGCGTCGGGCGTGAGCACCGTGGTGCCGAGCAGGAACATCGAGAAATCGGCATCGTCGACCAGATCGAGGCGGATGCCTTCGGCTGTATCGGAGATGCGCACCTGACGCGCCAGCTTGCGCAGCTTTTCGGACTGGGCGAGCTTTTGCGCGATCTTTTCCTTCATCACTTGCGTGCGCTTGACCTTGCTGCCGCCTTCCTTGGGACCGCCGGTGGCATCGCGCGGGATGGTCAGCGTCTTGTTGCCGGTTTGCCCGGCGCGGTGGGGGTAATCGTCCACATCGGTGAGCGAGGAACCGCCGAGCACGCCGTGTCCACCCGCGCTGCCCTGCCGGACCTTGACGAGGGTGGGGGTGAAGTAGTCGGCAATGCCCTTGCGCTGTTTTTCGGTGGTGGCACCCAGCAGCCACATCAGCAGGAAGAACGCCATCATCGCGGTCACGAAGTCGGCATAGGCCACCTTCCACGCGCCGCCGTGATGGCCGCCTGCGACGATGGTGATCTTCTTGACGATGATCGGTTTGGGCGGCTCGTTCTTGCCCTTTGCCGGTGCCTTGGCCATCTGTCAGGTGTCCTCAGCGCCCGCGCAGGGCGTCGAGAAGTTCCGAAAGGCCGGGGCGATAGGCATGGCCGAGGCCCGAGCGGGCGCTTTCGACGACCAGTGGCTGCGGCCAGCCGTGCAGGGACGCGATGATCACCTGCTTGACCGCCTGATAGATCATCTCGTCCTGTTCGAGCACCTGCTTGAGGCGACCCGCAATCGGCCCGACGATGCCATAGGCGAGCAGAATCCCAAGGAACGTGCCGACGAGTGCCGAGCCAATCATGCCGCCCAGGATTGATGGTGGCTTGTCGATGGAGCCCATCGTCTTGACCACGCCGAGCACGGCGGCGACGATGCCCAAGGCGGGCAATGCGTCGGCAAGGCCCTGAATGGCGTGCTGCGCTTCGTGCTCTTCGTGGAAGTGCGTTTTCATCGCGTGGTCCATCACGTCTTCCACCGCGTGAACCTCGAGCGTGCCCGAGGATACGACGATCAGCGTCAGCGTATCGCAGATCAGCGAGGTGAGCGCGTGGTTGGCGACAAGGCGCGGATATTCGGCGAAGATCGGCGAGTTCTTGGGATCGGTGACATGGCTTTCCAGCGCGACTGGACCATCGCTGCGCAGGATCTTCATGAGCTTTGTGCAGAGCACGATGGCGTCAACGTGATCCTGCTTGTTGTGCTTTGGCCCCTTGAAAGCCTTGCCGAAGCCGCCGCCGAGGCCTTTCAGTTCGTGCATGGAATTGCCGGTGACGATGGCGCCCACGGCCGCGCCGCCGATGATCAGCATTTCGTGCGGCAACGCGTGCAGCACGGGACCGAGATCGCCCCCGGTGATGGCAAAACCGCCAAACACCATGGCGAGCAGAATGACGATACCGATGGCTACTAACATGGTGGGCTATCCCGGTCTGGCAGAACTGCGATCAACGCAGCACGCTGAACAGTGAAAGGTTGGCGAGCTTGGAAAAGCTGGCCTGGCTGGCTTCGAGCACCAGCATGGTGTTCTGCAGCCGCGCGATGGATTCTGTAAGGTCTGCGCCGCCGACTTCGGTTTGTTCAACAGTGCGCTGTTCAGACAGCGTCGTGCGCCGTTCGGTGTTGAGATCGATCCAGTTGAGACGCGAGCCAACCACGGTTTGCGCGGTGGTGATGGCGTTCAGGCCATCGCTCAGCGCGGCAAGCGCGCCATTTGCCGCTGCTGCACTGCCCGCGCCGCTGGTCAGCGCATCGGCAAGGTCCTTGGCCACTGCGAGAAGATCGACGGTGGCCCCGCCCGACTGGAATTGCAGGAACTCCGGCCCGGTCAGCCCGCGCGCAACCGACTGGCCACCGCCGAGCGAGATTGTCCCAGCCTGTCCGGTGCCGATGTAGGAAGCGTTCCCGGCGGCATCGAGCGTATAGGCATCGCCTGCGCTTTCGCCGCCAAACAGGGCATTGCCCGCGCCATCGCGCGTGTTGGCCAGCGACACCAGATTCTCGCGAATCTGCGCGACTTCCTCGCCGATGCCGGCGCGCTGGCTATTGCTGAGCGTGGACGAGGCGGCTTGCGTTGCCAGTTCCTGCAGGCGCGTGACGAAACTGGTCATCTGCGACATGGCATTGTCGGTAAGCGTCAGGTCCGTCGTCGCGCGGTTGGCGGCGGCGGTGTCAATTTCGTTGAATACGTCGGCGCGGGTGAGCTGGCGCAAGCGCGATGCGGCGACGGGATCGTCGGACGAGCGCTGGAGGCGCTGCCCGCTCGACATCTCGGCCTGCGTCTCTTCGGCCTGGCTGCGCAGGGCGTTGAGATTCAGCAGCGAGCGTTCATAGAACGCAGCGGTTGAAGTGCCGAAGATCGTGCTCATGGCTGATTACCTGCCGTTCATCTGATGGCGAGAAGAGTGTCAAAGATATCGGATGCTACCTGCATGACCTTTCCAGACGCCTGAAAGGCCTGCTGGAATC
>NZ_NCII01000112.1 GCF_002256775.1 Novosphingobium sp. 17-62-19
TGCGTGATATAATCCGGGGGCAGGAATCACCACTTTTTGCCGTTCGCCATCCGTTCGCGCCTAGCGTACGTAAAACTCACTTTCGTGTAGTGACCCCTGGATGATTGGTCTTGCCGGTCAGCGACCAGCCAAATTGCAGAATTCGCCAGTTTGACCCCTTGGGCGGCACCCAATCGAGGCTGCCGTCAGGCCTCATCCGGTCGCTTAGGTCAAGGACGCTTTTTGCCTCCGCAGTAGGGGCGTTTACAGCCGACTGCGTGGTCCCAACGTTCGCAATTGCGTGATAGTCCAGAACGGTTTCGTATCCGGCCTTTTCCTCCACGCGATCCACACGCGCATCGGCGAATAGCTGGAAATCGGCAAGACGCACGGATGTCAGCGGGCCGGTGTCGAAGAAGTTGATCGTTATTGCCCCCGGTGCTGCGTTTAGCAGGTCCAGATTGCCTTCATTCCCACTGCGCCCGAACGAGAGGCGGAACTCCTGCCCGGTCGCGGCAGGAAAAGTGCGTGTTGTGGGAACACTGGTGAGCGGAATGTCAATGATTGGACGCCAGCGCTCACCTTCCCGA
The DNA here is from genome assembly GCF_002256775.1 of Novosphingobium sp. 17-62-19. Taxonomy (GTDB): domain Bacteria; phylum Pseudomonadota; class Alphaproteobacteria; order Sphingomonadales; family Sphingomonadaceae; genus Novosphingobium. The sequence goes on from NZ_NCII01000112.1 coordinate 570, forward strand.
ACCTCCAACGTACCCTTGACCAACACGCCGCGGAAATGCCTCCAGCGCCACCAGTGACCAAAGCAATCTTGCCAACCAATGGCTTGGGAGCGGGCATTCGCTGTAGCTTCGCCTCTTCGAGCAGCCAGTATTCGATGTCGAACGCCTCCTGCTCATCCAGCGCGATGTAAGCGCCGATGGCCTCTGCCCCGCGCATCACGTTGATGGCATTGCCATAGAACTCTCCGGCAAGGCGCGCGGTGGTCTTGTCGGTGGCAAAGGTGATGCGGCCGACGCCGGGGACCAGCACGACTACGGGATTGGAATCGCGCATTGCCGGGCTGTTCGCGCGCTTGCAACGTTCATAGTAGGCGGTATAGAAATCGCGGTAAGCGCTGATCTTCTGCGCAAGGTATGCGTCATCCTGCAACCGTGCTGGATCGAGCGTGAGCGGCGCGATCTTGGTGCGCAGGAAGTGGTCCGGGCACGATGTTCCAAGCGCGGCAAGCCGTTCAAAGTCAACCGACCCGGTAAACTCAAGTGCCTCCGCGTCGTCCGAGAAGTGGCCGAGCTTGGCCCGCGCACCAGTCATGAAGCCGCGCAGCCGGGGCATGAGGTCTGCGGCGATGGCGGCGCGATCTGGATTGGGCGCAACCTTCTGCCCGCCAAAGGCAGACTTGCCCGCCAGCTTCGCATTCAGATAGTTCGCGGCGTCGGCAATGAGTTCGACGGTGTGTTCGTAGCAGGCCTTGGCCGTGTCAGCCCAGCAGATGATCCCATGTCCTGCCAGCATGACGCCTTGGACCTGCGGGTTTGCCATAACGTAATCACGCAGCATCACGCCCAGCGTATAGCCGGGGCGCTTCCAGGGCAGCCAACCAATCTTGCCGCCCCAGATCTCTTGCGTAGCCGCTTCACCACCCGATGACGCCGCCAGCGCGATGATCGCATCTGGGTGGACGTGATCGACATGGGCAAACGGCAGCAACGAATGCAGCGGCGTATCGATGCTCGCCGCGCGGCCATTCAGGTTGAAGGTGCAATGCGGCAGGAAGCCGACCATCTTGTCGTCGTCATCCGGCCCGGCATAGTGCGCTTCAAGGCCCAGCAACTTGGCCTGATAGAGCGTGGAAAAGCCGTCGAGCTTCATTGATCCAATATCGCCGCCCGAACCTTTGACCCACAGCACTTGCTGCTTGTCACCGGTCAGCGGATCTATTTCCTCCAGCTTGGCCGAAGTGTTTCCGCCGCCAAAATTGGTGACGGTAAGGTCCGATCCCAGCAGGTTCGAGCGATAGAGCAAGAGTTCAGCCGGGCTGAGTGTTGCAGCCACGGAATCATTCCAACGGCTGGTTGGTACGGCGAAGGGAATAGCGGCAGCCGCAAGGGAAGTCTGGGCGTTCATGGCATCCTGCAAACAAATTGCGCAGCTTTGCGCTACGCAACCTCGCTCTAGCAGTTCGCGCACAAACGATCAATAATGATTGATAATGATCACTTATGCCGTGCAGGTATGAAAATGGCCTCGCTCTCCCGGTGGAAAGCGAGGCCTTGCAAGCGTTCAGTTGCTGAACTCAGCGTGCCGATTGCGCAAGAAAAGCAATCAAATCAGCTCGATCCTGCGCGTTGGTCATCGGCGGAAAAGCCATACGGTTTCCCGGCACCATCGTTGCTGGCGCTGCCAGAAACTGATCCAATGAACTGGCATCCCAGACGATGGCCTTGCTTTTCAACGCCGGAGAATAATTGAAGCTCGGCATCGTACCTGAAGTCCGCCCCATCACGCCCTTCAGCGAAGGCCCAAGCCGTGTCGCGCCCGTGTTGAGATCGTGGCAGGCTGCGCAACGTGCATATACGGACTTGCCGCGCGCCGCATCGCCGCCGCTGGACTGCGCAGAGGCGCTTCCGGCTAAGGCAATGCCTGCCACTGCAAGACTTGCCGCACATGCAAGGGCGATACGCTTCATCGGGGGTGCTCCTTTGATCATGCCGTCACAATGCCTGACAGCGCATGTCCGATCCCTGAACGGACATGCGAACGCGCGCGATCAATCCTTGGCCGGGGCTGATAGATAGAGCTTCATGAGTATCCGAAAAAGTTCGGCTTTCTCGCGGGTGGTCAGCACGGAAGTCAGTTCTTCCTCATGCTCGGCAATCAGCACCCTGGCCTTTTCCAGAACCTCGCGCCCTGCATCCGTCAGCCACAGTCCCCCGGCACGCCGATCAAGCTTTGATGGCTCGTTGACGATGAATTCGTTCTTGAGCAATTGCCGCACGAACTGATGAACCGTCGGCCGCTCAATCTGGAAAAACTTTGAAAGATCAGTCTGCTTTACGCCCGGATTGGCATTGATCAGCCACATGATCGCCACCTGCTTTGGCGTTACGCTGAGCGGATCGAGGCGCTTTTCGGTACGCGTTACAAACAGGGTGTTTACCGTGCCGATATGCAGCCCGAGCACTGAATCCAGACCATCAAGGTCAAGCTCGGGGACGGCAGCCTGCCTGGTCATTTCTGCCGTTACCAAAGGGGACGTCCTTCCATTCAAAAATCGTGCTGTAGCGCAAAATCAGCGGCCGGCGGGACAGCCTGATCGCCATCGTTCCATTTTTCATTAGTGAAACAAACGGATTTCTGCAAATCCTGCCGCACTGCAAAATGAACCGCTTTGCGGCGGGCTGGACAGGAGAGATCAACGTGCCGACCAAGATGCTGAGCGCAAGTATCGCGCTTGCAATTGCAGCCACTCCCGCGCTTGCACAAAATGGCCCTGCGGCCCCTGCACCAACCCTGACGTTCGCCTTTTCGGTCCGCGCAACGCTCGATCCCGTGGTGGAACAAGGCGAAGTGGACAATGGTCGCCGCCGGTTTATCCCGATCACCGGGGGCACCGTCAGTGGTCCGGCGCTGACCGGCACCGTCTTGGCTGAGGGTGGCGACTGGCAGGTCATCATGCCGGGTGGCCTCACCAGCATCGAGGCGCGTTATTTCATCAAGGCGGCGGACGGCACAGTAATCGAAGTGACCAATCCCGGCGTGCGCACCGCCAGCCCCGAAGTGATCGACAAACTGGCCAAGGGTGAGCCGGTCGATCCCTCGTCCTACTATTTCCGCACCACCCCTCGATTCATGGTCAAGGATGGCGCTTACAGTTGGATGCGCCGCAAAGTGTTCGTCGCACGTGGTATCCGCAAGCCTGACAGTGTGGTGATCGACTTCTACACTGTAGAGTGAGCGTCAGGCCTCAACCGGCGCTGTGGTCATGCCCAGCGCCGGAATGCCGACCGAGCGCCTGCCACCATAGTCCGTACGCACCACGATCAGATTGCTCTTCTCAAGGTGTTCGAGCAGGCGGCGGATGCGGCCTGATGAGCGCGTGCCATAGATTTCGGCCAGACGTTCGTCATCGGGGCACGGCGCACCATCCACGGCCGCGCGGGCGAGCGTGAGGAACGGCGCGAGAAGATCGTCGGGCACGTCTTTGCCTATGCGCAGCAGATCCTGCCATTCAGGCGCTTTGTCATCGGCGATTCCCGCAACGGCCATTGCAAAGCGGCGCCGGAAGGCTGTGAGGTCCATCCCCGGCAGTATCCGCATCATACGGCAGCGCACCGTGAAATCCTGATAGAGCTGAGCTGCGGGCTGAAATGTGCAATCCGGCTCCAAAGCCATTTCGGCAAGGATCGAGGAAATACTGGCGGCGGTTTCCTCAGCCTCAAACAGACTGGGCGCAACGGGCGGCTCCACCTGTTCAGCAGCAGGAACGTATCCTTCGATCTGACCGAGCAATTCCTCGCTCTCGACCGGCACCGCTTCCGTTTCCGGTGGCCGCGGGATCGGTTCCATCGCCAGCGGTTCGGACAGCAAAAGCGATTCCATCTCTGCCCCGCCCGCATTGGGCAGCGGCATCAACCCTTGCACCACATTGCGCGCGCTGGTCTGCACATTGGCAATCCGCACGCCCACCGGGCGCCTTGCAATAGCCGGGCCAAGGCCAAGGAAGTGCCCGCGCTCAAGATCACGGATGGCTTCGGCCTGCTTGCGCTCCATACCCAACAAATCCGCAGCGCGGGCCATATCGATATCGAGGAAGGTGCGCCCCATCAGGAAGTTAGATGCTTCTGCCGCCACGTTCTTGGCCAGTTTGGCCAGCCGCTGCGTGGCAATCACGCCTGCCAGCCCACGCTTTCGCCCACGGCACATCAGGTTGGTCATGGCCGAAAGGCTCAGGCGGCGCACTTCGTCGGACACATCGCCCGCAGCGGCGGGAGCGAACATCTGCGCTTCATCGACCACCACCAGCGCCGGATACCACTCCTCGCGCGGGGCATCGAACAAGGTGTTGAGGAACACCGCCGCACAGCGCATCTGCGCTTCGAGTTCCAGTCCATCGAGCGTCAGGATCACCGAGGCGCGGTGCTTGCGGATGCGTGCCGCCAACTTGGCGATTTCCGGGCCATCGTAGGCCGAACCATCAACCACCACATGCCCGAACACATCGGCCAGCGTAACGAAGTCGCCCTCAGGGTCGATCACCACCTGCTGGACGATGCTGGCGCTTTCCTCCAGCAACCGGCGCAACAGGTGCGACTTGCCCGACCCGCTGTTACCCTGCACGAGCAGGCGGGTGGCAAGCAGTTCCTCGACGTCGATCCTGACAGGGGCGCCGGACCGGTCGGCACCGATGACGATTGTTGCGCTCACGCCGGTGTCTGTGGCGAACGCAAACAGAGTCGGCAAGGCCGGGGCAAGCCGATTTCCCCGGCCTTATGGAAATCAGGGCAATCTGGTTTACGGCAGAACGATGCCGTCACCGCGCTTGTAAAGTGGATTGGCGCTGTCATCCGGGCGCCCTGGGTGCTGTTCTTCCACCGCTTTGGTCGAAGAAGGCAGTTCGAACGGCAGCTTACCCTGCGACTTTGCCTTACCTGTGACAAGGTCGAGCAGGACGGCGTCACTCGCACCGAACAAGCCATAGAGCGCCGTTGCCTTGTCTTTGAGCAGTGTCAGCACCGCAGGGCGATCCAGATCGACAGCAACGACGGTCGGCACCTTTGCCGCGGCAGCCATGACAGCCTTGGTCGCCTCATCCTCAGCACGGAAATCAAGACGGCCTTCGTGCTGGCGCGAGCCAAAGAAGTGATGCGGGTGAAGCATCTCATGCGGCGTTGCCACGCGAACGATAGCGACATCAGCCAGTTCCGGGCTATCGACCAAGATCAACCCTGCCGCCTTTGCAGCATCGGCAGAAACCCCCGATAGCCAGACTTTTTTGCCCGCGCTCAGCGGCACAAGACCGTCCTTGTTCTCCAAAAGCACCTGCGCTGCGCGCTGTGCCGTATCGGCCTCGGCCTGAGTGGCGGCGCTGCCGACTACACGGGCCGCTTCATCTTCATCGACGTAAGGATTGTCAAACAGCCCCAGATCAAACTTCAGACGCAATACGCGCCGCGCGGCCTCGTTCACGCGCGCGAGCGGCACCTTCCCGGCCTTTACGGCGGCGAGCAGTGGCGCAGGATTGTCAACGCCGCCGAACTGGTCGATCCCGGCATTGGCACCCATTGCATAGCGATCTTCTTCGGCAAGGTCTTCCACACCCCAGGGCATCGCGATGGCATAGCCCTGCGGTTTTTCGGCTGTGGGCGCCATGCACTGTTCCGGGCAGGTGTTGGTAATTGCCCAGTCGGAAATCACGATGCCGCCGAATTTCTTGGTGCCCCGCAGCAGGCCTTCGATCATCGGCTTGCTAAAACCAGCGCCGACTTGCGGCACGGGCTTACCGTCAATCGTTACACCCTCGGCAATAACGTAGGTAGGCATCACACCAGCGGACTTTGCCGCCAGCGCGCCATCAAACGCAGCCACATGTTGCGCGAAGCTCTCGTTGTCGAGCTTTGCGATCCGGCCATAATAATTGTGCCCATCGAAGCCTTCAGGCTCTGCGCCATAGCCGACCCAGTGCTTGACCACGGTTGCCACGCCAGACTTGACCAGACCGTCGGCGCTGCCCTGAAAACCGCGCACATAGGCACCAGCAAGGCGCGAAACGGTGGCAGGATCAGCACCAAACGTTGCCACCCCGCGTGGCCAGCGCGGTTCGGTGAATAGGTCTGCCTGCGGGCTGAGAGCCATCTGGATGCCAACTGCGCGGTATTCCGCTGCCACCAACTTGCCGAAGCGTTCAACCAGCGCCTCGTCACCAATCGCCGCCATGCCCAGCGTTTCGGGCCATTGCGAGAAGCCGCCCGTCTCGGAACTTGCCCCGGCCGTTACGGCGAAGTGGTTTCGCGGGTCGGTGGAAATCGTCGCCGGGATGCCAAGCCGCGTTGCCTCGGCCAGCTTCTGGATCGCGTTGTTCTCTTGCGCGAATGTGCGTGGATCAGGGCCGAGGCGGGTGATGAAGCTGTTGACGCCGCGCGACAGCAGTTCCTGCGCAGAAGCCTTGTCATAGGCTTTTCCCGCGCCAATACCGCGCCCACCCTCGGCCTGAAGCGTGCCGTGGAGCATCAGCGCGACCTTTTCCTCAAGCGTCATTCGACGGATCAGGTCGTCCAGCCGCCTGTCCACGGCGAGGTCGGGATTCTCATACCCATCGCGCTTGCCGTTGTGGTTGAGGTCGCGGAACGGTGCTTTGGCCGATGCAGGCATGGTGGCAGCAACCATGCCGGAAACCGCGGCAAGCAGCGTTGCGCCACGAAGGGCAAAGCGGATGGACGGAACCATTGTTTATCTCTCCCATTGCGACTGACAGCGCAAGACATGGCAAAGCTAAACGTGCGCATTGCCAATGGCAACCGCGAATACAAATGCAGCGACCCAATGCAAAGCGGCGACAAGACCGAAGCCTTGCCGCCGCTCGTGCGACCCGAAGAGCCGGGGGGCAGCTCCTGCGGGGAAACTCAACTGTGCCGGATCAGATGATCAAACGCTGAAAGCGCCGCTTTGGATCCCTCGCCCATCGCAATTATGATCTGCTTGTATGGCACCGTCGTCACATCGCCTGCCCCGAACACACCAGGAATGCTAGTCGCGCCACGTGCATCGACCTCGATCTCACCACGCGCAGAAAGCTCGATGGCGCCTTTCAACCATTCGGTGTTCGGCACCAGACCGATCTGCACGAAGATGCCTTCCAGTTCGACGGTGTGAAGCTCGTCGGTACTGCGATCCTTGTAGACCAGCGCTGTAACCTTCGCCCCATCACCCAGCACTTCGGTGGTCAGCGCCGACGTCACGATTGTAACGTTGGGCAAAGACCGCAGCTTGTCCTGCAACACCGCGTCAGCGCGCAACTGGCTGTCGAACTCAATGAGCGTGACGTGCGCAACGATCCCTGCAAGGTCGATTGCCGCTTCGACGCCCGAATTGCCGCCGCCGATAACGGCCGTGCGCTTGCCTTTGAAAAGCGGACCGTCGCAGTGCGGGCAATAGGCCACGCCTTTGTTGCGGTACTCTGCCTCGCCAGGCACGCCCATCTGCCGCCACCGCGCGCCGGTGGAAAGGATCAGCGTCTTGGTCTTGAGGCTGGCGCCGTTCTCCAGCTTGATCTCATGGAGGCCGTCCTCACTCGCCGGAATTAGCGCCACCGCCTTCTGCAGGTTCATCACGTCGACATCGTATTCCTTGACGTGATTTTCCAACTGTGCAGCCAGCTTCGGCCCTTCGGTGTGCTGCACCGAGATGAAGTTTTCGATGCCCATGGTATCGAGCACCTGCCCACCGAAGCGTTCAGCCACCACGCCGGTGCGGATGCCCTTGCGCGCGGCATAGATTGCAGCGGCAGCACCGGCAGGACCACCGCCGACGACCAGAACATCGAATGCATCCTTGCCTGCGATCTTTTCAGCCGCCCGCGCCGATGCATTCGTATCGAGCTTGGCCACAATCTGCGACAGGTCCATGCGGCCCGAACCGAAAGGCTGGCCGTTGAGGAACACGGTCGGCACGGCCATGATCTGGCGGCGTTCCACCTCATCCTTGAACAGCGCGCCATCGATGGCAACGTGGGTGATGTTGGGGTTCAGCGCCGCCATGATATTCAGGGCCTGCACCACGTCAGGGCAGTTCTGGCAGGTGAGCGAGAAGAACGTCTCGAAATGCAGCGGGCCTTCCAGACCGCGCACCAGATCAAGCAGTTCGGCATCTTCCTTGGGAGGGTGACCGCCAACATGCAGCAGCGCGAGAATCAGTGACGTGAATTCGTGGCCCATCGGCATACCGGCAAACACCGCTTGTGCCCGCCCTTCATCGGCACGGATCGCAAAACTGGGCGTGCGCTCATCAGCCCCGTCAAAGCGGGCTGTCACCTTGTCCGATTGGGCCGCGATTTCCTCAAGAAGCCCTCGCATCTCGGCCGACTTGGGGCCGTCATCCAGCGTCGCGACCAGTTCGATCGGGCGGCGCAGATTGCCGAGGTAGGCCTTCAACTGGGCGGTGGCAGTGGCATCAAGAACGGGCATGGTACAAACCTTTCGGACAGACGGAGCCGCGCGTCACCGTCTGGTCGGCGCACGGGGGATCTACAAACAGTATGTGATCGGGTGTCGTGGAACCGGCGGGCCGCCCATGATTGGCACGGCCCGTCCGGCGATTATGGCAGGAAGATCAACCCCACGCGGCGAACTTCCTGCCGGGGTAGATCAGATCTTGCCGACGAGGTCGAACGAAGGCGCCAGCGTTTCGCCGCCTTCTTCCCACTTGGCAGGGCAAACCTGACCGGGATTCTCGCGCCAGTACTTGGCAGCCTTGATCTTGCGCAGCAGCTCAGCAGCGTTGCGACCCACGCCCTCTGGCGTGATTTCGACCAGCTGGATCGTGCCATCGGGATCGGTCACGAAGGTGCCACGGTCAGCAAGGCCAACGCCTTCGCGCAGGATGCCGAAGTTGTTCGAGATCGTGTGGTTCTGGTCGCCCAGCATGTAGTAGTTGATCTTGCCGACTTCGACGCCGAGGCCCTGAAGCTCTTCATAGATGTTGGCGAGGTCTTCCAGTTCGGTCGGGCAGACGAACGTGAAGTCGGCAGGGTAGAAGAAGAACACACCCCACTTGCCGATGACGTCCGCATCGCTGACGTCCACGAACTTGCCCTGATGATAGGCGGTTGCCTGGAACGGCAGCAGCTTGGTTCCGACGATCGACATAGACTCAAATCCTTCTGTGGTTGGATGGGTGAAGCGGGTTACGAATGCCGAGGTAGTGCATGAATCACCGTTTTTCCAATGAGCAATTCCGCCCTGTTTGATTGATTGCGTCGATCAATAGAATGGATTGTGGCATGAAATCAGCAAATCGCTGATCAACCTGATCTTTTAAGCATACCTATGTGCAACAGTCCGCAAGGCCCTGAACGCAAGGGTTACCGTGGTGTTGCGCGTGCCAGATGCAATTTTTGCAAAACGCACCGCATTTTCCGCACTTGAAATTCCCATCGCACTGAACCAAGTGGCAAATCGCAACGGAACGATTTCGTTCAATTCTTTCCGAATGGACCCACGATGGCTGCCTCAATCGAAACTGCCCCCAACGATTCGTCTCTTCCGCAAAAGAACGAAGGACGCCGAAAGACCGTTGGCCGGATTGCATTGGTCGGGCTGGGCGCCGGTGCCCTGTACGGCGCGTGGGCGCTTTATGACTACCAGACCGTCGGCAAATATATGCAGGACACCAATGACGCCTATGTGAAAGCGGATGGGGTTACGATCAGTTCGAAGCTGGCCGGCTACGTCCGCAACGTTGCCGTGCAAGAAAACCAGACCGTCGCCAACAGCAGCCTGCTCGTCCAGATCGACCCAACCGATTACGACACCCGCCTTGCACAGAGCGCCGCACAAGTAGACGTCGCGCGCGCAACGGAAGCCGCCGCCCGCGCCGCTATTGCCGAGGCCCGTTCGGCCACTGGCCAGGCCCGTGCCGCGCTTGACGCGTCGCAGCGTGAACTTGCTTATCTGAATGACGAAGTTGCCCGTATGCGTCCGCTTGTCACCTCTGGCGCAGAGCCGAAGCAGGCATTCGACCAACTCATCGCCAACCGCGACAAGGCCGCGTCCGATGTTTCGGCAAAGCGCGCCGCGCTGGCTGCCGCCAACGATCGGATCGCCAGCGCACAGGCGCAGGCTGGCCAGTCCGCCGCGCAGATCACGGCGGCGCAGGCCCAGCGCAAAGCTGCCAGTGTCGATCTGGACACTACGCGCATCACGGCACCGATCGGCGGGAAGATCGGCAATTCCACCGTCCGCGTCGGCCAGTTCGTGCAGCCCGGCCAGCGCCTGATGACAATTGTCCCGACCGAGGCGATCTATGTCGAGGCGAATTTCAAGGAAACCCAGATAGGCCTGATGCGCGCTGGGCAACCGGTCACGGTCCATGTCGACGCCCTGCCCGATGTGGATTTCCACGGCACGGTAGAGAGCATCACTCCCGGCACCGGTGCCAACTTCTCGCTGATTCCGCCACAGAACGCGACCGGCAACTTCACCAAGATCGTCCAGCGCGTGCCGGTGCGCATCCGCATCAACGCTGGGCCTGAATCGCGCAAGGTGCTCGTCCCCGGTCTGTCGCTGACGGTCGAGGTTGATACCCGTGCGGCCAAGTCGTCGCTCGATGCGATCCGCAAGGAACAGGAACAGGTCGCGGCCAAGTGAGCAGCGCCGTTTCCCTTGACAGCGCGGCCACAGGTGGCCCGCCGCCCATTGCCGAAAAGGCCGATATCACGGCCTGGCTGGGCGTGGCCGCTGGCGCCATCGGCTCGCTCATGGCGACGCTCGACATCTCCATCGTCAACGCCTCGCTACCGACTATCCAGGGCGAAATCGGCGCATCGTCGAGCGAAGGCACATGGATCGCTACAGCCTATCTCGTTGCCGAAATCATCATCATCCCGCTCACCGGATGGCTTGAGCGGGTGTTCGGCCTGCGCCGTTTCCTGATGATCGCCACGGTCCTGTTCACCGCATTTTCCGTGATGTGCGGCCTGTCTACCTCACTGACCATGATGATCCTTGGCCGAGTGGGGCAAGGCTTCACGGCCGGCGCCATGATCCCGACCGCGCTGACCATCATCGCCACGCGCCTTCCCCCACAGCAGCAGCCCATCGGCACTGCGCTGTTCGGCCTGACCGTGATCATGGGGCCGGTACTCGGGCCGTTGGTCGGTGGTTGGCTTACCGAGAATTTCAGCTGGCACTACGCGTTCTTCGTGAACGTGCCGATCAGCATCATCCTGATGGTTCTGCTCTACGTCGGCCTGCCCAAAGGCAAGATGCAGCTTGGCGAATTGGTCAATGCTGACTGGCTGGGCGTGATCGGGATGGTGCTTGGCCTTGGCGGCATCACCATTGTTCTCGAAGAAGGGCACCGCGAACAGTGGTTTGAGTCTGCCTTGATCTGGCAGTTGAGCGCAGTCACCCTGCTCGGCTTCATCATGATCGCGGTTGGCCAGTTTTACGCCAAACGCCCGGTCATCAAGCTGTCGCTGCTGCGCAACCGCGCTTTTGCCGCAGTCTTTGCGCTGGCCTTCGTGCTTGGCGCAGTGATGTTTGGCACGGCTTATGTCATTCCCCAGTTCCTGGCAGCCATCGCCGATTATAATGCGCTCCAAGCGGGCAAGATCGTGTTTCTATCCGGCATCCCGGCGATGATGATGATGCCGCTTTTTCCGATCCTGATTGCACGCGTCGATCTTCGCCTCATCGTCGGCACAGGCGTCATTTTGCTCGCCATGTCCTGCTATCTTGATGTCGCGCTTACCGCGCAATCCAGAGGCGACGACTTTGTCGTCACCCAGTTGATGCGCGGGCTTGGCACTGTGTTCTGCATGATGTTCCTCAATCAGGCCGCGATCAGTTCGGTCTCACGCGCGGAAGCCGGCGATGCGGCCGGCCTGTTCAACGCCGCGCGCAACCTTGGCGGTTCCATCGGCCTTGCCGCCTTGGCAACCCTGCAGGACGAGCGGTGGGAGTTCCACCGCTGGACCATCCACAGCACGCTCGGCGCAAACGACGTGCGCGTGCAGGACTGGGTGAGCCAGCAGGCGATGAACTATGGCGGCGGCCCTGATGGCCTTGCTGCGGCCATGCGCTCGCTTGATGGCATGGTCATGCGTGATGCGCTGGTTATGGCCTTCAATGATGATTTTCTGGCGCTCACCATCGGCATTGTGCTGGTCGCGCCGCTTGTCCTGCTTCTTCGCCCGCTCCCCAAGGGCTATCACGCAAAGGCTGCACACTGATGCTCCGCTCATTCATTTTCCGCCGGGCAACCGGAGCTGCGCTGATTGCCAGCCTCCTGGCAGGCTGTGCCACCGTTGGCCCGAACTATGCTGGTGCTCCTCAGGCAGCCACGCAAGCCGAAACCCGCAACACGTTTGTTCGTGCAAATGGCGCCGCAGCCCAAACCACGCCTGCCCCACGCTGGTGGGAAAGCCTCGGCGATCCGGTACTTAACCAACTCGTTAATCAAGCCTTGGCCGATGCGCCCGGCATCGCGGCTGCCAACGCGCGCGTCGCACAATCTCGCGCCTCGCTCGCGGCAAGCCGGACAGCGGTACTTCCGACGATCAGCACTTCGTTTGCCGCGCCCTACATAAACGTCCCCGGCAATCTGGTTGGCGATGGCGGCGGGCGGGACGAAATCAACGCCTACAACCTCGGCTTCGACGCATCATGGGAAGTTGACCTGTTCGGCGGCACGCGCCGCAAGATCGAGGCAGCGACCGCCCGCGCAGAGGCCGCCGAGGCCAGCGCCGCCGATGCTCGCGTCACGCTCTCAGCCGAAATCGCCCGCGCCTATACCGGCCTGCGCGCGCGGCAGGCGATGATGGCACTGCAACAGCGCCAATTCGATATAGACAGCGAGCTTGTAACTCTTGCCCGCCAACGCTTTGCCGGAGGGACCATTGCGCGCCAACCGGTCAATGCTGCCGAAGCGCAAGCCTTCGCCAGCGAGGCCGATCTTGCACGCAGCGATGCAGAGATCGCCGTGCTGATGGACCAGATCGCCGTGCTCACCGGCAAGGAACCGGGCGCGCTCGACAGTTTGCTCGCCACACCTACTGCCGTGCCACTTCCTCCGGCACAGGTGGGTGTCGGTGATCCGGCGTTGCTACTGCGCAGCCGCCCGGACATTCGCATGGCCGAACGCCAACTGGCCGCTGCCAATGCCGATATCGGCGCGCGCATCGCCGACAAATTCCCGAAAATCTCGTTCCTCGGCCTGCTGGGCCTTGGTGGGCAGAATATCGGTGATGTGTTCGATCCGGCCAACATCGTCGGCATTGCCCTCCCTCAGATCAAATGGAGCCTGTTTGACGGTGGCCGGGCCGAACGTCAGGTCGAAGTCGCCCGCGGCGCTTATGCCGAAGCCGAAGCAAATTACCGCAACACCGTGCTGCGTGCGTTGCAAGATGCAGAAGGTTCGCTCGCCCGCTTCGGCGGACAGCGCGTAGCCTACGGTAAGGCCCTCGACGCCGAAGCCCGCGCGCGCCGAAATGTCGATTTGCAGCAACAGCGCCTTGCCGCAGGCAGCATTGCCCGGCCCGACCAGCTTGATGCGGAACGTCAGGCTTTGCAACTGGCGATGGCCGCTGCATCAGCTCGGGCAGACTTGACCACCGGGTTTATATCGGTCGAAAAGGCGCTTGGCCTCGGCTGGCAAACGGCGGATGCAGAAAAATGAGACGGTTTCGCCCATTTTATAGCATATTGACTCTACCCGTGGCTGAGGCACTCTCTTCCCATAACAACTCGTTTGAACGAGGGATTGGGAAAGATGCGCTGGATTACGGATGCGGGGCTGCGCTTCTGGCAGGCCTATCGCGAAGGTTTGGAAATGTCGTGCCCGGTTCACAACCGCATGGCCGACGCACTTGCAGAGCGTTTGTGCGAGCGAGATCGCAACCATGACGCTGCCATGTCACACACCGGGCCTGACCGCTCAACACTGCACTGATACCGCACCTGACACCGCTCACGCGGCAAGTGATGGCTCGGCCATAGCCGATACGTCTTCAGCAGGTGCCTCCGGGGCGACCACGATCAGCCGGCGTGGTCGCCCTTCGCTTGAAGAAGCCCAGCGCCTGCCTGCCCGCATTCTCGAAGCCGGTTGGGAAACCTTGCGCGAACACGGCTTTGAAGCTTTTACTTTCGATCGTGTCGCCCGCCATGCCCACATCGGCAAGGCAACGATCTACACAAGGTTTCCCAGCAAGCGCGATTTCCTCGAGGCGCTGCTCGCACTCAAGACCACCGAACGCAGACTCCAATTCATGTCGATTGGCGCCGGTCTTCCCGCCAAAGAAGCGTTTTGCCTGCGGGCCGCTGAAATTATGGAAGCACTGCAATCACCTGATGGGTTGATGATGGAACGGCTGGTGGACTGGTGCGATCAGGAGTTCGGTGAAAGTCCCTACGGGTATCGTTATGCAATGTACGCCGACGCCATCGAGAATGTAGCTGCAGAACTGACCCAGATCGCAAACGAGCAGAAAATGAGGCTCGCCAATCCACAAATCGCTGCACGATTTTGGATTGAAGGCATTCTGGGCCATGTCAGGATGGCCGGCGCGGCGCCACCCCCGTCGCGTGATGAAACTGAACGTTGGGCAAGCGCCTACTCGGACTTTTTCTTCGCAGGCCTGCGCAACGCCAGCAGCCTCACCCGCCCTGACGCGTCGCTCGAAAGCTGAAATCCACACCGACTGCATCTTTCAGCTGATCCGTGGCAGACCATTCCGCCTCCCCCACGCCAAATGACAATCGCTGCAAAGTGGCGCTGCCGTTAACGGTGGCGGTGTCACCATCAATCTTGAGGCTGAACCGAAGCACCACAGGCTTGCGCTGACCGTGCAGTGTCAGTGTACCATTGGCCACATAGCGCCCCTCGCCCGTCTCGCGGATCGATGTTGAAACGTACTGCGCCGATGGATTGCTGCCCACGCCAAAAAAGCTGTCGCTGCGCAGCATGTCGTCGCGCTGGCTGTCTCCGCTTTCAACCGAGGCAAGGTCTATGTTCGCCCGGATCGATGATCCGCCCAGATCTTCGGGATCGAACACGATCTTCGCGTCCCACCGCCCGAACGATCCCTTGATCGCCTCGCCACTGTATTCTGCCGTAAAGCCAAGCCGTCCGCCTTTGTCCAGCTTCCACGGTGTGGCCTTGGCAACCACCGCCGCTTCCGATGCTGCCTGCGAAGGCTCAACCACAACCTCGCTCGCGCTTGCGGCAGGTTGCGGCTCATCGATTACCTCAGCGGACGAGGCCTGCGCCGAGGTTGCAGCAGCAGGCGCCGAAAACACCAATCCCCTGCCCTCGCTCAGCGCCAGAAACCCTGCGGCAATCGCCACTGCTGCAGCAATGCCCATACCCGTCCGATTGCCAATGACCGCCGGCAGCATTCGGCCGATCACATCCTCACGCTTGAAGTGATGATACAACGCGCCCGCCACATGCAGCAGGACCAGCGCCAACGTCATCGGCCCCAGCAGTCCGTGCAACACCTCGGCTGGTTCATGCAGCGCCTGTCCCACCGGTAGATCGGGCCAGGGCACAACACCGAACAGCATGGTCTGCAACTTGACCTTGGCGGTCGACACGATCACCCATCCGGTAATCGGGCCGCCGATCATGATCGCATAGAGCAGCGCGTGAACCGCGCTCGCCAGAAGCATCTGCGGCTTGCCATCTGGCACCGGTGCCGGGCGTGGCTTGGCCAGACGCACACCCAAACGCAGCAGGCTCAGCAACAGGATCAGAATGCCCACAGACTTGTGGAACTGATACCCGGCAAACTGCGCAAAGCCCTTGGGCAAATGCTCCAGCCCCCCGCCAAGCCCCACCTGAAACAGCAACAGGAGCGCAATTATCCAGTGCAGTGCTATCGCTGCGGCGGAATAACGGGACGGCGAAATGGCGGTCATCGGCGGCCTTCTCGAAAATGGGCGGCAAAAATGCGCCGCCGTGACGAGTGGCATATCCGCATCGACAAACGCAAGGTACCATCCCTTCAATTGTCACAGGGTCGTGTCCCGGTACGTGGTGTAGGTTCTGCCGGTAGCGAAGCTGACCGGACACGCGCTAATCGATAAAGCGCTGTAGTGTCCGGTCAGTTTCGCG
>NZ_NCII01000113.1 GCF_002256775.1 Novosphingobium sp. 17-62-19
ATGTTGGCGACCGCTACAAAGCTGCTCAGCAACTCCGCTGCGGTGAGAGGCCCTCTAAACACCACTCCGATTCGCGTCAACAGCAACTTTTCAGTTTTTTGAAATTACCTGCATTTGCCCTGATAGGCCCATTTCAGACCAGCTATCCCGGGCAGGATCTCCATGCCGTAAGAGCGGGTTAACGGCCCTGCGTGTAAGGCAGATGCAGCATGACACAAACTTCCGCACCTCAAGTGGCGCCCACTCACTCGCCGGAATCGTTCACCCCCGCCCCACTCGCCGGGCAGGAAACACTGGCTGGCGACGTGAAGCAGGCAATCATCTGGCGATCAGGGAGCCAGATTGCGGCGCAGATCGTCAGTTGGTCGTCGACCCTGATAGTCATGCGCCTGCTGTCGCCGACCGACTATGGCCTTTTTGCGATGTCGTTGGTGATGCTGAGCTTCCTCACATTTCTGAACGGCTATGGTTTTGCCAGTGCATTGATACAGGAGCGCGATCTTGATCGGCACCGCATTCGGCAGGCTTTCGGTCTGCTGCTTTCTGCCAACGCGCTCATCGCCGCCGTGCAATGGCTTTCTGCGCCAGCAGTGGCAGCCTATTATGGGCAACCAGTGGTGGCAGACATGCTACGCGTGCAGACGCTGATCTATATTTCCACGCCATTCATCGCGATTCCAGAAGTTCTGATGGGCCGAAGGCTCGATTTCCGCAGCCAGGCAGTTGTGAACTTGCTCTCGGCGTTAACCGGGGCGGTGATCTCGCTGCTGATGGCGTGGGCAGACTTCGGGGTTTGGACGCTGGTCTATGCGCCGATCGTGATGTTCTGGGTGCGGGCCATCGGCTTGACGATTCTGGCACGGTCGCTGGTATGGCCAAGCTTCGACTTCCGCGGATGCGGGAACATTTTCCGTTTCGGGCTGGCGATCCTGCTGACTCAGCTGTTCTGGCTGGTGCAGACGCAGAGCGATATCTTTGTAATTGGCCGAAACCTGACGCCGCATGAAGTGGGCGTCTATTCTCAGGCGGTGTTCCTCGCGACGATCTTCTATTCCCGCTTCGTGCCGCCACTCAACGAAGTTGCGTTTCCTGCGTATTCGCGTTTGCAGGATGATCTGCCGGCACTGCGGTGGGCATTCCTGCGGTCGGCCCGTCTCATCATGCTGATTGCCGCGCCGCTCTATGTTGGCATGGCGGTGAGCGCCAAGCCGCTAGTGGCGACGCTGTTCGGGCCTACATGGAGCGAACTGCCCCCGTTGATCGAGTTTATGGCGCTAGCGATGCCGTTCATGACAATGCAGATTCTGTTTTCGCCTGCATTGAACGCCATCGGCAAGCCGGGCGTTCCGGTGCGCACGGCTATTGCGGGGGCAACGATCTTTGCAGCCGCGTTCGTAGGGGCAGCACAGTTCGGGATATTGGCCGTTGCTGCTATTTGGTGCGTGGCAGCACCTTTGCTGCTGCTGGCGACGGTTGTACTGTCACGCCCTGCGCTGGGTATTGGCCTTGCCGATATGTGGTCGGCGCTGGTCCTGCCTGTGGGGAGCAGCGTGGCGATGGGGACAGTAGTATGGGCAGTTGATCGGTTGTTGGTGTCTACCCGCCTCGATGCATTGCCCTTGCTACATCTTGGGTTGTTGATTGCCGTAGGCGTGGTTGCCTATGGCGCGGTGATCCATGCCACGGATCGCACTGCCTTGGGCCAGATCTGGGCGCTGATCCGACGCAAGCCAGAGGCTGCTGCCACCTAGCGTTCTTCAGCGCCCGCTCTCATGCGGGCAAGAGCGCGGCGATCGAACCAGTTCCAGATACCATTGCGCGGCGCGAACGCAGACAGGTGCTGCGCATAAAGACTGGCAAGCTTGTGCGGCAGGCCGCGAGGACCTTCGCTGCGCAAGACTTGCGTGATGATCCGGTCCTGAAAGTGGCGCACCGCATAGTTGATCATGCGGCCATGCTGCATTTGCCAACTGCGCAAGTCGAGCGGATTGAAGGGCTCACATGAAAAGCCTGCGTCCATTACCGGACGGACCCGCTCTTCACGCCATTGCGCCAGCGGACCAAGATCGGTCTTGGCAAGGGCGCCGACGAGACCGTCGTCACCGACCAGGTCGACCGGCAGGCGAATGCCACTTGCGCGTAACGCATCCACAAAGCTGCCGCGCAGGGCGTAGAGATCACCGAACACGCCGTGCGTTTGCGCCATCATGCGGCGGTAGTGTGCCGCACGGCGGCCATTCAGCGGAGGAGCAGACGCGAGGTTTGCTTCTAGATGGGCGTCCAACGCGGAACGCAGCGCAGGGATTGCACCAGATGCGACCTCGGCATCGCCATCGACCAGCACGACCGCGCTCAGACCTGGCGGCAGCGTATCAAGCACGATGCGATTCCAGCTGCGTGCCTTGCCGGGTTCGGGCCACTCATGCAGCGTCAGGTTGTGATGCTGTGCTGCGGTGTCTGCAACGATCGCCGCGGTGCCATCGCGCGATCCATTGACGACCACGTGAATGACAAACCCTGATTCGGACAGCGGCAAAGTGGCAAGGCAGCGACCTATGCGGCGTTCCTCGTTGTGCGCGAGGACGACCACCGCAACAGGCTCAGGCTCCTCGTCAGTTGGCATCAGACCTCGGCCATCGCCCAGATCGTTACCGGAAACCGATCGTCGTTGACAAAGCGCCTTTGCCAACCCGCGCGCGCCCAGCGAAAAAGGTTTCCGCGCACGGCAGCGGCGTTGCCCCAGCCGCCGGTTTCGATCTTCGTCGGATCGAAACCGCACTCTTCGAGGAAATGGACCATGCCAAGCTGGGTCCAGCGCGAACAATCGGTCGGGATCGGGTGATAGCGGATCAGAAACGGGGTGATGTTGATGAACACGCCGCCAGGCTTGAGCATCGCGCGCACGTTCTTCGCCGCGCGATATGGGTACAGCAGATGCTCCCACACGTTGTCGGCTATGATCACATCGAACTTGCGGTCGAGCACATCATTGCAGATGTCGTGCTCGGGCCAGTTCATTTCGGTATAGCTGCCCCACTGGCGTTGCCGCCATTTCCAGCCTGCAGAAATCTCCAGCGCGTCTAGGTTTTGTGTGCCGCGTCTGTCGAGCCAAGCATCGATCTCGCGATAGGCGATGACGCGAGTGATATGCGTCTTGTCATAGCCCACAGCGCGTGCTGCAGCTTCTGCGAGGCCGAACGCACGCGTGCGCAAAGTGGGGGATGTCGAATCCATGCTCATTCGTCCCGCATAAGCACTTCGGGTTGCCACGGCGTTAAGTTCCCCGCAGTCCCGCCGGGTAGAATGCCTGAACGATCATGCTGGCGTCGGTGTGACAACAGGCGTAAACTCCCTGCGGGAGAAAAATCATGCGCGCATCCCTTGCAATCTGGACGGCGCTGTTTGCGGCAGGAAGTCAGCCTGCGCTTGCTGCCGATGATCTGCTGCTGCCCCCCGGCGAAACCGAACTGGTCCAGACGCAAGACGATTTTCACAGTCGCATGACCGTTCCGGTGCAGATCGGCGCGCATGGCCCGTATCGGTTTCTGATCGATACAGGCTCCGAACGCACAGTGCTTTCACGGCAGATTGCAACCGAGATGGGACTGTCGGTGGTCGGCAGTGGTGTAGTAGTGGGTGTGGCGGGATCTCAGGCGGTCGAACTCGTTGATGTAGACGAAATCAGCCTCGGCAAACGCACCTACTATACGCTGAGCGCACCGTTGCTGGAAAAGCAGCACATCGGCGCGGACGGTATTGTCGGGCTCGATAGCCTGCAGAACCAGCGTGTTTTGATAGATTTTCCAAAGGACACGATTCTGATCGGCGATGCTGCGTCTCTTGGCGGGTCTAAGGGCTTTGAAATCGTGGTGAATGCGCGCCGCCGGTCCGGCCAACTGATCATGACCAACGCCGTGGTCGATGGCGTGCATACAGACATCGTGATTGATACCGGGTCAGATGCCTCAGTCGGCAACATGGCTCTTCGCAATGCACTTACCCGCAGGCGCAAGGCAGAACAGACCGTGCTCTATTCGGTCACCGGCCAGCAATTGAGCGCCGAACTGATCATGGCATCGACTATTCAAGTCAGCGGCCTGCAACTGCACAATACCTTTCTCGCCTTTGCGGATTCACCGGCATTCCGCAGACTTGGCATGGTAAAGCGCCCTGCCATGCTGCTGGGCATGGCGCAGCTGCGGATGTTCAAGCGCGTGGCGATAGACTTTGCCACACGCCGCATCCTGTTCGATCTGCCAACCGGCATCGCCAGCGCCAATGGACGAGGGCCAGCGCTCCGAATTCAATGAAGGCACTGGCATAGTTGCGCATGGCCCCTATGTGGGAAGCCATGCCGCCTGATACGCACACCAATTCCAAAGACGCCCGCCATGATGGCTGGCAAACGCTCAAGCGGTTCCTGCCCTACCTGTGGCCTGCCGATAATGCAGTGCTGCGCCGCCGTGTGGTGGGCGCCCTGCTGATGGTGCTGGCCGGCAAGGCGACAACGCTGGCCCTGCCCTTCGCTTACAAAAAAGCGGTCGATGCGATGACGCTGCCAGAGGGCGCGCAGCCTGCTCTTACCGTGGCGATGGCGTTTGTGCTGGCCTATGCTCTGGGCCGCTTTGCAGGCGTATTGTTCGACAATTTGCGCAACATCGTGTTCGAGCGCGTAGGCCAGGATGCGACGCGGCATCTGGCCGAGAACGTCTTTGCCCGCCTTCACCACCTGTCCTTGCGCTTCCACCTTGCCCGCCGCACCGGCGAGGTGACGAAGGTGATCGAACGCGGAACCAAGAGCATCGACACGATGCTCTATTTTCTGCTGTTCAACATTGCCCCGACAGTGATCGAGCTAACCGCCGTCATCGTGATCTTCTGGCTCAACTTCGGACTTGGCTTGGTCGGCGCGACGGTGGCGGCAGTTATCGCTTATGTCTATGTTACCCGCACGATCACCGAATGGCGCTCCGCCCTGCGCGAGAAGATGAACCGGCTTGACGGGCAGGCGCTGTCCCGCGCGGTCGATTCGCTGCTGAATTACGAGACGGTGAAGTACTTTGGCGCAGAGGCGCGCGAGGAAGCGCGCTACGCTGCTGCAACACGTGCCTATGCCGATGCGGCGGTAAAGAGCGAAAACAGCCTTGGCCTTCTCAACATTGCGCAAGCGATCATCGTCAACCTGCTGATGGCGGGCGCGATGGCATGGACAGTTTGGGGCTGGTCGCAAGGGCGGCTGACCGTGGGCGATCTCGTCTTCGTCAACACCTACCTCACCCAGCTTTTCCGCCCGCTCGACATGCTCGGCATGGTCTATCGCACAATCCGGCAAGGCCTGATCGACATGGCCGAAATGTTCCGCCTGATCGATACGCCGGTGGAAGTGGCCGACGTGCCCGGCGCGCCAGCACTGGTGATCCAGCGCCCGAGTGTGACCTTTGACAATGTCGTGTTCGGCTATGACCGGGACCGCGAAATCCTGCACGGCCTGTCGTTCGAAGTGCCTGCGGGCAACCGTGTGGCCATTGTCGGCCCCTCGGGCGCGGGCAAATCGACCATCGCGCGGCTGCTGTTCCGCTTCTACGATCCGTGGGAGGGGCGCATCCTGATCGACGGGCAGGACATTTCGCACATCACGCAAGCCAGCCTGCGCGCCGCGCTGGGCATTGTCCCGCAGGATTCGGTGCTGTTCAACGACACCATCGGCTACAACATCGCCTATGGCCGCGATGGCGCGGGCATGGATGAGGTTGAGGCTGCCGCACGCGGTGCCTCCATTGCCGAATTCATCACCCGCCTGCCCAAGGGTTTTGACACCGAAGTCGGCGAACGCGGCCTGAAACTGTCCGGCGGCGAAAAGCAGCGCGTCGCCATCGCCCGTACGCTGGTGAAGAACCCGCCGATCGTGCTGTTCGACGAGGCGACCAGCGCGCTCGACAGCCGCACCGAGCAGGACATTCTCACCACCATGCGCGATGTCGCCAGCCAGCGCACAACGATCTCGATTGCGCACCGGCTTTCGACCATCGCGGATTCGGACACTATTCTGGTGCTTGATCAAGGGCGTCTGGCAGAGCAAGGTAGCCACACCGATCTGCTGCGCCGTGACGGGCTTTATGCCGAAATGTGGGCGCGGCAGGCGCAGGAGAGCGCTGAAGTCAGCGAGGCGGCGGAGTAGGAGCGCCTCACGCTCTGGATTGCTTCGTCGCTGCGTTCCTCGCAATGACGAGTGATTCCAGAACGGCAGTACCTACTTCACCACATCAGCCTCATGCCACACCACGGCCTGCGCCACTTTGATGCAGTCCATCCCGCCATCATAGGTCATCGACGGCGAACCATAAAGCCGCCAGCCCTGCTCCAGCGCTTCCGACACGCGGTCACAAAAGGCGCGATCATCCTTACCGGTAAGCAGGCGGTACACAGGGCGGTCTTCGGGAGTCTGGTAGGTCATGCCTGCCGCTTACTCCCCCCCGGGAAACCGCGCAAATTCTGGCAGCGCGTGCGCTTGCGCCATCCAGCCAATGCGTTCCGCCGTCTGGATGTGAAGCTGCGCGGGCAACTGGTCGGGATCGTCGAACGTGGCGGATTGCACGTCGATGATGTCTGGCAGATTCTCGGCATTGGTGAAGAACACCCCCGTCCCACACTTCGGGCAGAAGTTGCGCATCGAAGCGCCCGAAGAATTGTGCGTGGTGACCTCACCCTTCGTCAGCGCGAACTGGTCCGCCTTGAACATGGCCCAGGACACCATCGGCGCGCCCGAGCTTTTGCGGCAATCGGTGCAATGGCACAGCGCCACGTGCATCGGCGCGCCGTCCACCTTGTAGCGCACCGCGCCGCAGTGACATCCGCCAGCAAGTTCCATCAGTTCACTCCCCTGAGTCGCCGTTGGAACATTACCGGAACGAAACACGCATCACAAGATGTACTTCGAAAGGTCCGCATTGCTCGCCAGATTGGCCAACTTGTCGGCCACATAGGCCTCGTCGACCAGTACCGTCTCGCCCACGCGGTCCTCTGCCTCGAAGCTCACTTCCTCAAGCAGCTTTTCCATCACCGTCTGCAAGCGCCGCGCTCCGATGTTTTCGACGCTTTCGTTCACTTGCGCTGCGATGCGGGCAATCGCGCGGATGGCTTCGGGCGTGAAGTCCAACGTCACGTTCTCTGTGGCAATCAATGCGCGGTACTGTTCAACAAGGTTCGCGCGGGTTTCCGAAAGGATGCGCACGAAGTCATCTTCGGTCAGCGCCTGCAGTTCGACGCGGATCGGCAAGCGTCCCTGCAACTCAGGCAGCATGTCGCTGGGCTTGGCCACATGGAACGCGCCCGATGCTATGAACAGCACATGGTCGGTCTTCATCGGGCCGTACTTGGTGGCAACCGTCGTGCCCTCGATCAGCGGAAGCAGATCACGCTGCACGCCTTCGCGCGAAACCGAACCGCCGCGCACATCGGACACCGCGATCTTATCGATCTCGTCAAGGAACACGATACCGTTCGTCTCGGCATTGCGGATCGCCTCGCGCTGGACATCGTCCTGATCCATGCGCTTTTCGGCCTCTTCCTCGACCAGCTTGTCCCAAGCATCAGCCACGCGCATCTTGCGGCGCTTGAGGTTCTGCTTGCCGAACGCCTTGCCCATCATGTCCGACAGGTTGATCATGCCAACCCCGCCGCCCATGCCCGGAATTTCCATTGGCATCGAAGGCGCGTCTTCCACCTCGATCTCGACTTCAACCTCATTCATCGAACCATCGGCAAGCCGCGCCTTGAAGCTCTCGCGCGTTGCCTCGCTCGCACCTTCGCCGA
The DNA here is from genome assembly GCF_002256775.1 of Novosphingobium sp. 17-62-19. Lineage (GTDB taxonomy): Bacteria > Pseudomonadota > Alphaproteobacteria > Sphingomonadales > Sphingomonadaceae > Novosphingobium. The sequence continues at coordinate 7,813 of NZ_NCII01000113.1, forward strand.
CAAGCGCCTTGAGCAGCCTGTCCATCGCGGCCTTGCTGGCAGCCTCGCGCACGGCTTCGCGGCGGCGCTCTTTCTCCAGCCGGATCGCCTCTTCCACCAGATCGCGGGCAATCTGCTCCACATCGCGGCCGACATAGCCGACCTCGGTGAATTTGGTCGCCTCGACCTTGATGAACGGTGCGTCAGCCAGTTTGGCCAGACGGCGGCTGATCTCGGTCTTGCCACAGCCCGTCGGCCCGATCATCAGAATGTTCTTTGGGGTCACCTCGTCACGCAACTCGGCCGACAGCCGCTGCCGACGCCAACGATTGCGCAGCGCCACGGCGACCGCCTTCTTGGCATCGGTCTGGCCGACGATATGCTCGTCCAGCGCGCGGACAATGGCCTTGGGGGTAAGGGATTCGTTCATGGCAATCTCTTCTCCCCTCCCGCCTGCGGGAGGGGTCGGGGGAGGGGCTGTTAGGAAGCGGCAACACGCCCTCCCCTATCCCCTCCCGCAAGCGGGAGGGGGACTAGATTTCTTCCAGCGTCACGCGGTCGTTGGTAAAGACACAGACTTCAGCGGCCACCTGCATGGCGCGGCGGGCGATCTTCTCGGCATCGTCTTCGTAATCGGTCAGCGCCTTGGCCGCAGCCAGTGCATAGTTTCCACCAGAGCCGATCGCGGCGATACCACCTTCCGGCTCCAGCACATCGCCATTTCCGGTGAGGATCAGCATGGTTTCGGCATCCGCCACGATCATCAGCGCTTCCAGATTGCGCAGATACTTGTCGGTGCGCCAGTCCTTGGCCAGTTCCACCGCAGCGCGCATCAACTGCCCGCGATGCTGCTCCAGCTTGCGTTCCAGCCGCTCGAACAGCGTGAAGGCATCGGCGGTCGCCCCGGCGAACCCGGCGATGACCTTGCCCTCACCGATGCGGCGCACCTTGCGGGCGTTGGGCTTCATCACCGTGTTGCCCATGGAAACCTGCCCGTCACCGGCGATCACGGTGCGGCCATTCATTTTCACACCAATGATGGTGGTGCCGTGCCACTGGATAAGGCCGTGGCTCGCCCTGCTATCGTCCATGCTCCGCGATATGTGGCGGAAGCTGCGGAATTCAAGCGGTGCGGATCAGCTGCCGTTCGGACCTGTGCCGCCGGGAGCCTGTCCTTGCCCGCCGCCCGGCACCGCGCCGACCGCGCCGATGTTGCCGAACAGATCCTGGAAGAACGAGCGGTCACGGCCCAACGTATCGGTCTTGTCGCTCTCGGGCGAAAGACGCGCAACTTTTTCCATGCCTTCGCGGCTCAGCGAAGCGACGTTGCCCTTGGCGTCAAAATCGACGACCAGAATATTCTGATCAGATGTGCGCGGGCGATTGAACGGCTTTTGCTGCGTGTTCTGCGAAACGTAGTACCAGGTCTGCTTGCCATAGGCGCTGGTGAACGTCGGACGGCCAAGCGTGCGTTCGACCGACTGCTTGTTGTCCACGCCCGGCTGGACCGAAGAAACCAGCACTTCATCAACGATATAGCCGCGATGATCCTTGATGCTGGAACATCCCGCTGCCGCCACGCCGAGCGCAAGCACCGCCGCACCCTGCACTATCAGCCGCATGTTCCGC
>NZ_NCII01000114.1 GCF_002256775.1 Novosphingobium sp. 17-62-19
TCGCTACCCGCTATGAAAAGACCGATCAAAGCTACCGAGCAATGATCAATCTTGCCGCGCTCAGAATTGCTCTGCGGTAAATGTCCACAGGCCTTAGTTTGACGGCTGTTGTGTGAGTCCGCAACGGCGTCGTGTCCAGAACGGCAGCTTTTGACGAAAAATCATTGAATGCTGCCACTCCAACGCCGGGAGAGGCTCCCCCCCCCAGCGCCAAAATCAGTCCATTTCCCAGGCGCGTTCGCCGTGGCTGGTGATGTCGAGGCCTTCGCGTTCCTCGTCCTCAGTCACGCGCATCGGGATGACCATCGAGACCATCAGCGCGCAGACGACGGTGGCAAAGGCGCTCCATAGTGCGATGATGCCGACGCCAGCGATCTGGGCGACGAGTTGGCGGGCGAGGTCCATGCCTTGGGCATAGCCGGTGCCGCCGAATGATTCCGAGATAAACACGGCCAGCAGGACAGAGCCGAGCATCCCGCCGACGCCGTGGACGGCGAAGACGTCGAGCGAATCGTCGATTTCGAGGCGCTTTTTCACGATCTGGATCATCGGGTAGCAGACGACAGTGGCAAGGGCTCCGAAGAGCATGGCGGCACCGGGCGCGATGTATCCGGCGGCGGGGGTGACGATGGCGAGGCCCGCGATGGCTCCGGTGGCGAAGCCGACCGAGGTGGGTTTGCCGACCGCGAACTTTTCGATCACCAACCACACCAGCGCGGCCACGCAGGCGGCGACATGGGTGTTGATGATGGCCGAGGCAGCATCATCGTTGGCCGCCAGCGCCGAGCCGCCGTTGAAGCCGAACCAGCCGACCCACAGCAGCGCTGCGCCAGCCATCGTGAGCGAGGGGCTGTGCGGGAGCATCAGCGTTTTGGGGAAGCCCGCGCGCTTGCCCAGCAGCATTGCGACGACCAGTGCCGAAATGCCGGCGGTGGTGTGGACGACGATGCCGCCCGCAAAGTCCAGCGTGCCGAACTTGGTGGAGAGCCAGCCGCCGCCCCAGACCCAGTGGGCCGCAGGGGCATAGACGATCAGGCCCCACAGCGCGCAGAACCCGACGACCCAGCCGAAGCGGGCGCGATCTACCCATGCGCCGACCATCAGGGCCGGGGTGATCAGGGCAAAGCACATCTGGAACAGCACGAAGGCGCTTTCCGGGATGGTGGTATTGGCGCGTACGTTGCCGAGGTTGAGCAGCATCCAGGCGTTGCCGCTGCCGAGCCAGCCGCCTGCAACGTCTCCGAACGCCAGCGTATAGCCGACCATGATCCACAGGACCGAGGCCACGGCGGCAATCGCTCCGACCTGCACCAGCACGGCCAGAAAGCCCTTGGCGCGGACGAGGCCGCCGTAGAACAGCGTGAGGCCGGGCATGGCCATCATCAGCACGAAAGCGGAGGAGACCAGAATCCACGCGGTGTCGCCGGTATCGGCCACGTCTTCTACGCTGACCGTTTCAAGGCTGTTCTGGCCCAGCGCCAGCGCTGGCACAAGCAGGGCAAATAGCGCGACGAATGCCGCCATCACGTTTCGCATCAACAGAACTCCCTCTCGCCCGGCGCTTTAGAGCAACTTTGCAGCACCGCACAAGCGCGGGGGTGATCGATTATTGTGCGAAACGGGGACGGGCTTACACGAGGCCTTCGAGCACCTGATCGGGGGGGCGGTGGCCATCGGCCCAGAAGCGGATGTTGGCCACGACCTTCTCGCCCGAGGCTTGCCGCCCTTCGAACGTGGCGCTGCCCATGTGCGGCAGGATGGCGACGTTGTGATGGGCGAGCAGGCGGGCGTCGACCTGCGGTTCATGCTCGAACACATCAAGGCCGGCACCGCCGATGCGCCCTTCGACGAGGGCTGCGATCAGGGCCTCCTCCTCTACCAGCTGGCCGCGCGCTGTGTTTACCAGATAGGCCTCAGGCTTCATCATGGCGATGCGGCGGGCGTCGATCAGGTGGTGCGTTTCGGGGGTGGCGGGGCAGTGGAGGGTGAGGATGTCGGCCTCTGCCACCAGTGTATCGAGATCCTCGACATAGCGTGCGCCGAACATCGTTTCGAGCGCTTCGGGCAGGCGGTGGCGGCTGTGGTAGGCGATGGTGAGGCCAAAGGCGCGGGCGCGGTGGGCTACGGCCTGGCCGATGCGGCCCATGCCGACGATCGCCAGCGTCTTTCCGGCGAGGCGGTGGCCGAGCATGGTGGAAGGCGCCCAGCCTTCCCACTTGCCTGCACGCAAGGTACGGCCGCCGTAGTTGAGGCGGCGGCTGACGGAGATGATCAGGGCGATGGCCATGTCCGCCGTGTCGTCGGTAAAGACGCCGGGGGTGTTGGTGACCATGATCTTGCGCGCGCGGGCGGCGGCGAGATCAATGTGTTCGATGCCTGCCCCGAAGTTGGCGATGAGGCCGAGTTGCGGCCCCGCTTGCGCGACCAGGTCTGTGTCGATGCGGTCGGTCACCGTGGGGACGAGGACGTGCGCGCTCTGCATCGCGGCGACCAGTTCTTCGCGGGTGAGCGGGTGGTCATCTGTGCTGAGCGTGACGTCGAAGAGTTCGACCATGCGCGCTTCGGTTTCTGGGAGCAGGCGGCGCGTGACGACGACGCGGGGTTTTCCTTCGACGCGGCGGGCGGTGCGATAGTCGGCGGAGCTAGGCATGGGGTGGACGCTAGGCCGGGCAGGGGCGGGCGGTCAAGCGCCGGGCTATTCTGTCATGGTGGACAGCCATGCGCGGGGTGTTGCCCTTAGCGCGCAATTTTGCGACGGATTGGCGATGATCAAGCAGATTGCATTCACTCTTGCCTTTGCGCTGTCGGCCGTGCCGGTGACGGCGCAAGGTGCGGACGATGGCGTACCCTACTGGGTCTCCACGGCCAAGGACACCGCCAACATGCGCGTGGGGCCGGGCCGCGAGTATCGCATCAACTGGACCTATGTGCGCAAGGGTGTGCCTTTGAAGGTGTTGCGCGTGATGGGCAGTTGGCGCCTTATCGAAGACCCGGAAGGCGCGCGGGGGTGGATCCTTTCGCAGTTCCTTACGCGGGCGCGTGCGGGGATCGTCAAGGGTAGCATAACGGGGCTACGCGAGAACAAGGACGGCAGCGGGCGCGTGCTTTGGCGTGTGGCGCCCGGTGTCATCGGCCAGATTGGCGAGTGTGAGGCAGGCTGGTGCGTGTTCGACGTGAGCGGGCGGAAAGGCTATGTCCGCGCGGCCAGCGTTTGGGGCGGCGAGGCCCCATGAGTCTCACGAATTAAGCCTCACGAAAAATCCCCCGACCTTGCGGGCGGGGGATCGTTTCGACTTACATTCGTAGGCGAATCAGACAAGTTCGATGGCCAGTGCCGTGGCTTCACCGCCGCCGATGCAGAGGCTGGCGACACCCTTGGTCTTGCCATGCTTTTTCAGCGCGGCGAGCAGGGTGGTGACGATGCGGGTGCCCGATGCGCCGATGGGGTGACCAAGGGCGGTGGCGCCGCCGTTGACGTTGATCTTTTCGTGTGGGATGCCGAGATCGTGCATCGCGAACATGGCGACGCAGGCGAAGGCTTCGTTAACTTCGAACAGATCGACATCGGCGATGGACCAGCCAGCCTTTTCCAGAACCTTGTTGATCGCGCCGACCGGGGCGGTGGTGAAGTCCTTCGGTTCCTGCGCGTGAGCAGCAAGCGCGACGATCTTTGCGACCGGCGTCAGGCTCGATGCCTTGGCAACGCTTTCACGTGCGAGGACAACAGCTGCTGCGCCATCCGAGATTGACGATGAAGTGGCAGCGGTGATCGTGCCGTCCTTGGCGAAGGCGGGCTTGAGCGACGGGATCTTGTCCGGGCGGCCCTTGCCGGGGGCTTCGTCGGTATCGACAGTGACTTCACCGGCGCGGGTCTTGAACGTGACCGGGGCGATTTCATCTTTGAAGGTGCCGTCATTGACCGCCGCCTGCGCACGACGGAGCGATTCGACTGTGTAGGTGTCCTGCTGTTCGCGGGTCAATTGATAGGCGTTGGCGGTGTCCTGCGCGAAGGTGCCCATCGCGCGGCCCGCTTCGTAAGCATCTTCAAGGCCATCGAGGAACATGTGATCATAGGCCGTGTCATGACCGATGCGCGCGCCTGAACGGTGCTTTTTGAGCAGGTAGGGGGCGTTGGTCATCGATTCCATCCCGCCTGCGACGATCACGTCCACGCTGCCCGACGCGAGTGCCTCTGCGCCCATGATGATCGTCTGCATACCCGAACCGCAGACCTTGTTGACCGTGGTGGCCTGCACCGATTTGGGCAGGCCTGCCTTGATCGCAGCCTGACGGGCAGGGGCCTGTCCGAGACCCGCAGGAAGTACGCAGCCCATATAGATGCGCTCGATGCTGTCTGGCGCAACACCGGCACGCTCGACCGCAGCCTTGACGGCGGTGGCACCGAGATCAGTGGCGGCGACATCGGCCAGCGTGCCTTGCATTGCGCCCATTGGGGTGCGCGCATAGGACAGGATTACGACCGGATCGGATGCGGAGAACTGGGCCATGGCTTGACTGCCTCTCTACGTTGAGTGCTTGATGTGCGCCTGTCGCGACGCGTTGTAGATGGCTACTTAGTGTTGCAGTGCAGCGAAAGCAAATGGGGCGTAGGAGAGGCAGTGACGGATTTCCTCGGAGCTTTGCTGCCATTCTGGCTGCAGATTGTGGGCGCGGCCGTGCTCGGCGCGATTGTCGGGAGCTTTCTGGGGGCAGCATTGGTGCGGCTGCCGGAGAAGCGTTCTGTCGTCACCGGCAGATCGGCTTGCGATGGTTGCGGACGGGCGCTTACCATCGCGGAATTGATTCCGGTGCTGTCATGGCTGGCGCAGCGCGGAAAGTGTCGGACGTGTGGTGGACCGATCGGGGGCTGGCAATTGGCCTGCGAACTGGGAGGCGCAGCGATTGCAATCGGTGCGGTTTGGCTGGCCGATGCGGGGCTGACGCTCGCCGCCATGCTGATGGGCTGGCAATTGTTGCTGCTGGCTTTGCTGGATTTGCGCCATTTGTGGCTGCCACGCGTGTTGGTGGGCTGGCTGGCGGCAAGCGGCATCGCGGTGGTTGCTGCACAAGCATGGGCAGTGGGGAGCTTTGATCCCATCCTTGTATCCTTGACGGGTGGCGCATTGGGCTTTGGGCTGCTGTGGCTGGTCGCCAAGGTCTACCTCAAAAGCCGGGGCAGGGAGGGCATGGGCGCGGGCGATCCGCCGCTGCTGGGGGCTATCGGTCTGTGGCTGGGGCCGCTGGGCGTGGTGGAGGTCATGCTTGGCGCAAGCATTCTGGGCATTCTGGCGGCTATTGTCATGCTTGTAAGCAAGCGTAGTATCGCTGCAGACACAGCGCTGCCGCTGGGAACCTGCATTGCCGCTACGGCATGGCCGCTGTTCCTTCTGCAAGGGCTGGGATAGACGATTCGTTTGGGGGAAAGCCAATGTTCAAGGAAACCAGCCGCGATGAAATGCTGGTGTTGCTGGAGCGTCAGCGCGCAGCGTTCACTATGGCCCGGCCCGAACCGCTTTCCATCCGCAATGACCGTCTCGAACGCTGTGCAAGGCTGCTGCTTGAACATGGCGAGGCTTTGGCCAAGGCGATGAGCGCGGACTTCGGCCATCGCAGCCATGAACAATCGATGCTGACCGATGTGATGCCTGCACTGGGCATGATCCGCTATTCGCAGAAGAATATGAAGCGCTGGGCCAAGGCTGAAAAGCGCCATGCCAACTTCCCGCTGAGCCTGCTGGGCGCGCGGGCCGAGGTGCGTTACGAACCCAAGGGCGTGATTGGCGTGGTTGCGCCGTGGAACTTCCCTGTCGGCCTGACCTTGGCTCCGCTGGCGCAGGCCTTTGCGGCAGGCAACCGTGCGCTGCTGAAGCCGAGCGAGTTTACCGAACGCACATCTGAACTGATGGCAGAGCTTTTTGCCAAGCATTTTGGCGAGGATGAAGTGGCGGTGGTGCTGGGCGGGCCGCAGACGGGGCAGGATTTCTGTTCGCTGCCGTTCGATCACCTGTTGTTCACGGGCGCGACCTCTATCGGCAAGCACGTGCTTCATGCAGCGGCTGACAATCTGGTGCCGGTGACTTTGGAACTGGGCGGAAAATCCCCCACGATCCTTGGCCGTGATGCCGACGTGGAACGCGCGGCTGAGCGTATTGCGCTGGGCAAGATGATGAACGCCGGGCAAATATGCTTGGCACCGGACTATATGCTGGTGCCCGAGGATATGGAGCATAAGGCCATCGGGGCGATCCAATCCTGCGTGGGTCAGATGTATCCGACGCTGCTGGCCAACGATGACTACACCTCGGTCATCAATCGCCGCCATCGGGACCGGTTGACCGGCTTGGTTGACGATGCCGTGGCCAAGGGGGCGGAGGCCATTGTCATCAATCCCGGCAACGAGAACTTTGAAGGATCAAACGGCAACAAGATGCCGCTGACGATCCTGCGCAATGTGAACGACGACATGAAGGTCATGCAGGACGAAATTTTCGGGCCGATCCTGCCGGTGAAGACTTATCGCGCGATTGGTGAAGCCATCGACTACATCAACGCGCATGATCGTCCGTTGGGGCTGTATTACTTTGGCGAGGACGCGGGTGAGCGTGAGCAGGTGCTGACCCGGACGATTTCGGGCGGAGTTACCGTGAACGATGTTATTTTTCATGTCTCGGCCGATGATCTGCCGTTTGGCGGAATCGGACCTTCGGGCATGGGCAGCTATCACGGCGTCGAAGGTTTCCGCGCGTTCAGCCATGGTCGCGCTATCTATAAGCAGCCAAAGATAAATGTGGCGAAACTGGCGGGGTTGAGGCCACCTTATGGTGCCGCGACGGCGCGTACGCTGAAGATGCAGTTAAAGTAAGCAAGGCATACGATCCCGCAGGTGGGCTGTTGAGGGCCTGCATCATCGGAATCGGGTGAAAAGGACGGGCAAATCTGCCCTTGGTGCGGCGCACACCACTTGCGCGATGGCGAAGGCGGGACTAGGGCGCAGGCGAACCTTGCAGCTACGCGAGTCAGCCCTTTGGTCGACCAAACTTCATACTTGGCTCAATACCTGCCGATCCTGATCTTCCTTGGGATCGCGTTGGCGCTTTCGTCCGCATTCGTGTTTCTGCCGATGGGCGTGGCGCGGCTTACCGGCGCGCACAACCCGAACGCCGAAAAGCTCAGCGAGTATGAATGCGGCTTCCCCGCGTTTGAAGACCCGCGCAGCCAGTTCGACGTCCGTTTTTACCTCGTGGCAATCCTCTTCATCATTTTCGATCTTGAAGCGGCCTTCCTGTTTCCTTGGGCCGTCAGCCTTGGTGAAACCGGTTGGGCTGGTTGGACCACAATGATGATCTTCCTTGGCGAACTGGTGATTGGCTTCATCTACGCCTGGAAGAAGGGAGCGCTGGATTGGGAATGAGCAACATGGCCACTTCTTCGCTCGTCAATCCCGCTGGGATCGCTGGTAATCAAGGTGCGCTCGTCGCGCCCGATCAGGCGTTTTTCGAAAGCCTCAATGCCGAGGTGAATGACAAGGGTTTCCTCGTCACCAGCACCGAGGACTTGTTCCAGTGGGCGCGTACCGGTTCGCTGTGGTGGATGACCTTCGGGCTTGCCTGCTGCGCGGTGGAAATGATCCACGTGAACATGCCGCGTTACGATATGGAGCGTTTTGGCGCTGCGCCGCGCGCTTCTCCGCGCCAGTCGGACGTGATGATCGTGGCCGGTACGCTGTGCAACAAGATGGCCCCTGCGCTGCGCAAGGTCTATGACCAGATGTCCGACCCCAAGTACGTGATCTCGATGGGATCGTGTGCCAATGGCGGTGGCTATTATCACTACAGCTACAGCGTCGTGCGTGGGTGTGATCGCATCGTGCCGGTCGATATCTATGTCCCCGGTTGCCCGCCGACCGCCGAGGCGCTGCTCTATGGCGTGATGCAGTTGCAGCGGAAGATCCGCCGCGTCGGCACGATTGAGCGCTGAGGAGGGCTGGGTAATGACGGTTCTCCACTCCGCTCCAAAGATCGCAAGCCACGAAGGCGTCGGTGACGCAATTCACGCCACACTGGGCGCAAAAATGCTCGATGGCCGCGAAGAGCACGGCGAGTTGATCTTCTACGTTGAGCGCGACTCTCTGGAAGAGTCGCTGCGTCTTCTGCGCGATAACCACGAATACCAGCAGCTCATGGACATCGTGGGCGTCGACTACCCGCAGCGGCCTGAGCGTTTCGACGTCTGCTATTGCCTGCTGTCGCTGACCAGGAACCATCGCATCGTGGTGAAAGTCACGACCGACGAGGTTGCGCCGGTGCCGACTGTGACCACGCTGTGGCCCAACGCCGGTTGGTATGAGCGTGAAGTCTATGACATGTTCGGCGTGCTGTTTGCGGGGAATCCCGATCTGCGCCGCATCCTGACCGACTATGGCTTTCAGGGACACCCGTTCCGCAAGGACTTCCCGCTGACGGGCTATGTCGAACTGCGCTATTCCGAAGAAGACAAGCGCGTGGTCTATGAACCGGTGCAACTGGCGCAGGATCTGCGGCAGTTTGATTTCATGAGCCCGTGGGAAGGCGCGGATTACGTGCTGCCGGGCGATGAGAAGGCGGAGGTACCGCCCGCGCCCGCGCCAGCGCCTGTGGCGACGCCCAAGACGACCGACAGCAAGGCCGATACCGGCGCTGGTGAAAAAGCGAATGCCGAAGCGGCAAAGGCTACGCCGTCCGCGGATTCAGCCAAGGACGCGCCTGCCGCGCCTGAGCCGACCGAGGATCGTCCGGCGAAGAAGCCGCGCAAGAAAAAGACCGATGGAGACGGCGCATGAGCCTCTCGCTTGAACAGTCGCCGACCACTGGCGATGAAGTCATCACCAACTACACGATCAACTTTGGGCCACAGCACCCGGCGGCGCACGGCGTGTTGCGCATGGTCATGGAGCTGGACGGCGAGATTATCGAGCGGATCGATCCGCATGTCGGCCTGCTGCACCGCGGCACCGAAAAACTGATCGAGCACAAGACCTATCTGCAGGCGCTGCCGTACTTTGACCGGCTGGACTACTGCTCGCCGCTGGCGATGGAGCATTCTTATGTGCTGGCGGTGGAAAAGCTGCTGAACATCGAGGTTCCGCTGCGGGCGCAGTATCTGCGCGTGCTGTTTGCGGAGCTGACGCGCATCTGCAACCACATGCTCAACCTTGGTTCACATGTGATGGACGTCGGCGCGATGACGCCGAACCTGTGGATGTTCGAAGTGCGCGAGGACTGCCTCAACTTCTTCGAA
>NZ_NCII01000015.1 GCF_002256775.1 Novosphingobium sp. 17-62-19
GGGCAATGGGGCTAGGGACTTTGTCCGCCCTTTGTCATTATAACGAAAAGCTGTTCCAGTGAGCGACGACACCACGATCATCGACCCCCCTGCCCCCGCCCCGGAAGGCGAGTTCCAGCGGATCGACATCGTCGACGAGATGAAGACCAGCTATCTCGATTACGCGATGAGCGTGATCGTGAGCCGTGCATTGCCTGATGTGCGTGACGGTTTGAAGCCAGTCCATCGTCGCATCTTGTGGACCAGCCACGAAAACGGGTTCGTTTCGACCAAGGCCTATCGCAAATCGGCGCGTATCGTCGGCGATTGCATGGGCAAGTATCACCCGCATGGCGACAGCGCGATCTACGATGCGCTGGCACGCATGACGCAGGACTGGTCGATGCGCCTGCCGCTGCTCGATGGGCAAGGCAACTTCGGTTCGATGGACCCCGATCCGCCGGCGTCGATGCGCTATACCGAGGCGCGTCTGGCGAAGGTGGCGGATTCGCTGCTGGCGGACATTGAAAAAGACACGGTCGATTTCACGCCGAACTATGACGGGTCGGAGCACGAACCGCAGGTTTTGCCCGCTAGGTTCCCCAACCTGCTGGTCAACGGTGCCGGTGGCATCGCCGTCGGCATGGCGACGAACATTCCGCCGCACAATCTGGGCGAAGTGATCGACGGCTGTCTGGCCTATATGGACAACCCGCTGATCACGATTGATGAGTTGATCCAGATCATCCCAGCGCCTGACTTTCCTACTGCGCCGCTGATCCTCGGCACGGCGGGCGCGCGTAAGGCCTATCATGAAGGCCGCGGCTCGATCATCATGCGGGCGCGGCACACGATCGAAGAGAGCCGGGGTGACCGCCGCTCGATCGTGCTGACGAGCATTCCCTATCAGGTCGGCAAGTCCGGGCTGGTCGAGAAGATTGCCGAGGCCGCCAAGGACAAGCGGATCGAGGGTATCTCGGACATCCGCGATGAATCGAACCGTGAAGGCGTGCGCGTGGTCATCGACCTGAAACGTGATGCGACGCCGGAAGTTGTTTTGAACCAGTTGTGGCGCAACACGCCCGCGCAATCGAGCTTTCCGGCGAACATGCTGGCGATCCGTGGCGGACGGCCAGAGGTGCTCAACCTCAAGGACATCATCGAAGCGTTTGTTCGCTTCCGTGAAGAAGTCATCACACGGCGCACCAAGTTTGAACTGAACAAGGCGCGGGATCGGGCACATATCCTGCTTGGGCTGGTGATTGCGGTGACCAACCTTGATGAGGTGGTGCGGATCATCCGTGGCTCGTCGAACCCATCAATTGCGCGCGAGGCGCTGATCACGCGCGAATGGCCGATGGGTGAGATCGCGCCATACATCAGGCTGGTCGAAGCCATCGAAGACATGGGTTCGGTCGATTCCGCAACATATCGCCTTTCCGAGATTCAAGTCCGGGCGATCCTCGACCTGCGCCTGCATCGCCTGACAGCGCTGGGTCGCGACGAAATTGGCGATGAACTGGAAGGTCTTTCCCGGACGATTTCCGAACTGCTATCGATTCTGGCGGACCGGCTCAAATTGTTCGCCGTGATGCGCGAGGAACTGCTGGCGGTGCGTCAGGCATTTGCCACGCCGCGCCGGTCCGAGATCACCGCGCCTGCCGATGGCATTGAAGACGAAGATCTGATCGAGCGTGAAGACATGGTCGTCACGATCACACTTGACGGCTACATCAAGCGCACGCCGCTCTCAACCTTCCGCGCACAGAACCGCGGCGGCAAGGGTCGCTCTGGCATGGCGACCAAGGACGAGGATGCCGTGGCGACGATGTTCGTCACCAGCACCCACACGCCGGTGCTGTTCTTCTCCACCGCCGGCAAGGTCTATCGCCTGAAGGTGTGGCGCCTGCCCGAAGGCGGGCCGACCACGCGCGGCCGACCGGTGGTTAACTTGCTCCCAGCGCTCGACAAGGACGAAACTATCGCCACAGTGTTGCCGCTGCCTGAGGACGAGGCGGAATGGGGCAAGCTGTCCGTGGTATTTGCCACGGCCAAGGGCAACGTGCGCCGCAACTCGATGGATGCATTCGCCAACATCCCATCGAACGGCAAGTTCGCGATGAAGTTCGAGGCGGATGACGAGGGCACGCCGAGCAATGATCGGCTCATCGGCGTGGCGTTGCTTGAAGCAAGTGATGATGTGCTTCTGGCGACCCGTGCTGGCAAGGCGATCCGCTTTGCCGGAGACGAAGTGCGCGAGTTCACGAGCCGCACCTCCACCGGTGTACGTGGCATGACCCTGAAGGGCGATGACGAGGTGATCTCGCTTTCGATCCTGCATCGCGTCGGCGCCAATCCTGAAGAGCGCGAGGAGTATCTCCGCTACGCCCCGTGGAAGGGTGAGAAGGAAGGCGAAATGGCCGATCAGGCGCGCTACGCCTTCATGGCCGAGCGCGAGCAGTTCATCCTTACGGTCTGCGCGAACGGTTATGGTAAGCTGTCGTCCGCCTACGAATATCGCCGCACGGGCCGTGGTGGGCAGGGCATCACGAACATCGACAACATCGCGCGCAATGGGCCGGTGGTGGCAAGCTTCCCGGCCACGCAGGGTGACCAGTTGATGCTGGTGACAGATCAGGCCAAGTTGATCCGCCTGCCGCTGACGACGTTGCGTGTCATCGGGCGTGGCAGTGCTGGCGTGCGTCTGTTCAACGTTTCGAGCGGTGAGCATGTTGTTAGCGCTGAGCGCCTTGCCGAAGGTGTAGTTGGCGAAGACGTTGCTGAGGACGTGGCCGTTGTTGCACCTGTGGCGGATGTATCCGACGCCGGGGATTCGGCTGAATGAGTGACCTGCCCCTGCTCGCCTACAAAGTGCTGACTGCACCGGAAATGAAAGCGCTTGAGGCAGACTGCCTGTTCAAGGGCGCACCGGTCGATCTGGCAGATGGCTACATCCACCTGTCGTCCGAAACGCAACTGACCGAGACGGTGGACAAGCACTTTGCCGGACAAGGCGACTTGCATGTTGTGGCCGTAGACCTTGCTGTGCTGGGTGATGCTGTAAAGTGGGAGCCTTCGCGCGGCGGGCAACTGTTTCCACATATCTATGCAGACCTGCCGCTGAGTGCGGCAGTAGCGTATGGTCCGCTGGAACGGGACGAGGGCGGACGGGTTAAGCTCCCGGTCGCGGGCTGAATTCGCCCTTTGCCCGCAACGAGGCGATCACCCCGGTACAGATCAGGAATTGACCGAAGTAGTATAGCGGCCAGATCAGCAGGTCGGGCAACGCGCTTTTGGCCAATGGTCCCATCCGGGCGAAAATCAGCAAGTCCGATGTGACGAACATCATCGCCCCGAGGCCGACACGATAGCGCGGGAAGCTGCTCAGCCATGCCGCTGCGGCCATGCCGGATAGGCTTAGCGCGTAGAGAGCAACATCGGTTTTGCCGGTCAACTGGTACGATACCAGCGGAACAGCAAGCAGTGTTGTGACCGCAGCAGCCTTCTGACTGCTCGCAGGCCGCTCGCGTCGGAACTTCACATAGAGCGAGATCGCGGCAAGGTGGCCGAGCAGAAATGCCACTGCGCCGCCAGTGAAGTTCACTTCCAGCACCATGTCTCCCACTGCCCCGAAAGCCATGACGACAGCGATAAGATGCGCGTTTCGAGATGGATGGTGTGCCCAAGCGTAAGCCGCTAGGAGTGCGACGCCAGCACCCTTCCACAGTATCAACCACAGACCGGGAACCTGGCCTTTGGCGGCCAGCCAATAGCTGACACCAGCCACAAGGCTGGCAACAAGCCACGGCCGTCTTTCAATAAGTGCGCGTTTCGGCAAAGCCTGCCCTTCCCTGCTAACTGGACGGTATTGCCGCAGCGCTGTCACAATGCCAAGGCGCAAGCCATGACACATCAGGTTCACATCATCGGCGGCGGCATGGCTGGAAGCGAAGCGGCTTGGCAGCTTGCCCGGCGCGGCATTCGGGTCCGCCTTTCCGAAATGCGCGGCAGCGGGGATACAACCGCTGCGCACAACGGGGATGGGCTGGCTGAACTAGTTTGTTCCAATTCGTTCCGTTCTGACGATCACGAGAAAAACGCGGTAGGCTTGCTGCATCAGGAAATGCGCGATTGTGAAAGCTTGCTGATGACAGCGGCTGAGAAAGCGCGTGTTCCAGCAGGTTCTGCTCTCGCGGTGGATCGTGATGTATTTTCAGCGGAAGTTGAAGCTGCGTTGCGCGCGCAGCCCACACTGGAGATCGTGCGCGAACGGGTGGATGTGTTGCCATCCAACGGTCTGACGATTGTCGCCACCGGACCGCTTACCGCTCCCGCCCTCGCCAACAGCATCGGATCCGCGACAGGCGCCGACAGCCTCGCATTCTTCGATGCAATTGCGCCGATTGTTTATCGTGAGTCAATCAACATGGACGTGGCGTGGATGGCCTCTCGCTGGGACAAGGGAGCCGAAGCGTCGCTTGCCATGGGAGGAGATGGCCGCGACTACATCAACTGCCCGATGACCAAGGAACAGTATTTCGCTTTCTACGAAGAACTGTTGGCTGGCGAAAAGACCGAATTCAAGGAGTGGGAGGCGAACACACCATACTTTGACGGCTGTATGCCGGTCGAGGTCATGGCATCACGCGGGGTGGAAACTTTGCGCTTCGGACCGATGAAGCCGGTCGGTCTCGACAATCCGCACTGGGCAACTCCTGAACACCCCAACGGTCGGTGGCCCTATGCAGTGGTTCAGTTACGGCAGGACAACAAGCTGGGCACGTTGTGGAACATGGTCGGCTTCCAGACCAAATTGAAGCACGCGGAGCAAGTGCGGGTTTTCCGCACAATTCCAGGGCTGGAGCACGCTGAATTCGCCCGGCTTGGCGGGCTGCACCGCAACACCTTCCTCAATTCTCCTACACTGCTGGACAGGCAACTACGGTTGAAATCCGCACCACATATCCGCTTTGCAGGCCAGATTACCGGTTGCGAAGGGTATGTTGAGAGCGGTTCGGTGGGAATGCTGGCAGGGCTTCTGGCCGCAGCTGAAATTGCCGGTTGCGACTGGACACCGCCACCGCGCACGACGGCATTGGGTGCCTTGCTTTCGCATATCACAGGCGATGCCGAGGCCGAGACCTATCAGCCGATGAACGTCAACTTTGGATTGTTCCCTCCCCTGCACGATGTGAAGAAGAAAGCGCGCAAGGAGGCCTATACCGAACGAGCCAAAGCTGACATGACAGCTTGGGTAGCGACCCTTCCGTGAAAACTGCTATTTGCAAACACACTTCGGCTTGGGCTTGGGCCGTTCTTTCGGACGGGTAGTGGCGAACTCTTCACGCGTGAGAAACAGGTCTGCATTGCCGTCTGCACCGCTGAACTTGTCGATGGTGGTGTGCGCCCACTCATCGAAGGTCAGCAGATTGTTGCCGTCCTTGTCGAGCTTGCGGAAATCACGCGCTCGCCCGCTGAGCATTTCGGTGCGGCTTATCCGGTTGTCACGATCCTTGTCGACTAGGTTGAAACGGCGTGTTTCGCGGCCCACGCTGGTTGCCTCTGGCGGCGCCGCACCCATCATGCCGTCCACGTCGGCGCTGGGCAAATCCTCTGGCTCAGCGTCGGATGCTTCGGCAACAGGAAGCACAGCCACCTCACCGCCAAATGCTGTTTCGGCCCGGCCCTGCCACCAGAATACCCCCGCCGCAGCGAGCATCAATGCCGCCAAGCCACCAAGCAATCCGCGAATCATCGTCGAATGCACTCCATTTCGAACGTAAGGTTAGTCCGAACAGGATCGCACTGGCATCGGCAGATGATACCGCTTTGGCGGAACTTCGCTGCCTATTTCCCCAAAAGGCCTGCGCGCACGATCCGTGCAAGATCGGCAAAAGGAGTTGGCTGTCCACCCTTTGCTTCTCGCACGGCACAGACGCGCAGTACGGCGAGCGGGCGCATCGCTTTTGGCATAGGCGATGGTAGTGGAGTGGCAGCGTGGGGATCGTCAATGTGTTGTACCGCAGCACGCACGGTATCCACCGCGGTCACGCCAAGGAGATCGGCCAATGCAGCATAGGCCTTTATGCGGCCCTCTGCCAATTCACGGCCACCATCTTCGCCAACTACATGGGCTTCCCATCCGTCGACTAGTGGCAACAGTCCTTGATGTTTGCCCTTCCACGCTGTGAGACGTGCCAAGACCGGTTCACTCACGGGCCAGCGTTCAGGGGATTCAGCCAGCCTGTCTCGCCACCATGCCAGACGCAGTTGCACCATGATCGGATCACGACCAGGCCGGGCTGCATCGGCAAGCTTGCTTTCAAACTGCAGCAGCGCCAACCACGCCGCGCGGGCTGATTTCGGAGCATAGGCGAGCGCGATGCGGTGCACCGGGGCGATGGCATCGTCTGAAACCATATCGATGTTCTGCATTGATAGAAAGCCTCGCAAGCTTGAAGTTGCGCGTGCTCCAAAAGAATCTGGCAAAATTGTGGAAACACCACTGAAGTAACTTGCCATTGGCTAACGCGGCATATGCGGTTCCAAACAGGTCAAGAGCTAACGATGTTGCTCTTCCGTTGAATCAAGTAGCACGGCACTTCGTGATCTAGCCAATTTAACAAAGCGGGGGCAACGACTGTGTCGATGCCCCCGCTCCAATCCAGCGATGCGCGTGCTCTATCAGCGATAACAGACCTGATGAACAGCCGCCGCAATTTTATCGGCATTTATCAATGCCGCCTGTTCGAGATTTGCCGCGTATGGAAGCGGCACGTCCTCATTGCACACGCGCAGGACCGGCGCGTCGAGGTGGTCAAATCCCTGCTCCATCGCAACGGTGATAATCTCCGACGCGATCGAGCAGATCGGGAAGCCTTCTTCGGCCACAACCATACGGTTGGTCTTGGCAAGCGAAGCCAGAACTGTAGCCGTATCGAGCGGACGCAAAGTGCGCAGATCGATCACTTCAGCGTCAATGCCTTCCTCGGCGAGCTTGGAAGCTGCTTCCAATGCAAAGCCAACACCGATTGAGTAGGACACGATCGTCACGTCCTTCCCCTCACGCACAATTCGCGCCTTGCCGATCGGCAGGACGAAATCGTCAAGCTTGGGGACATCGAACGTGCGTCCATAGACCAGTTCGTTTTCAAGGAACACGACCGGATCTTCGCTGCGGATTGCTGCGCGTAGCAGACCCTTGGCATCGGCGGCATCGTACGGTGCAATGACGACAAGGCCAGGAACGCTTGCGTACCACGGACCATAGTTCTGCGAGTGCTGTGCGCCAACGCGGCTCGCTGCACCGTTGGGGCCGCGAAACACGATCGGGCACCGCATTTGGCCGCCCGACATGTAGTTGGTCTTGGCAGCAGAGTTGATGATGTGGTCAATCGCCTGCATGGCGAAATTGAACGTCATGAACTCGATGATCGGACGCAGGCCTCCCATCGCAGCACCAGTACCGATGCCGGCAAAGCCATACTCGGTAATCGGCGTGTCGATCACGCGATCAGGCCCGAATTCATCGAGCAAGCCCTGCGTGACCTTGTAGGCCCCCTGATATTCGGCCACTTCTTCGCCCATCACGAAGACGCGGCTGTCTGCACGCATTTCTTCGGCCATCGCATCGCGCAAAGCTTCGCGCACGGTGGTCGGAACCATCGCCGTGCCTGCGGGCAATTCTGGATCGACAGCAGGCTTAAGGTCTGACTTAGGCGTGATGGCTGCAGCAGCCTTCGCTTTCACGTCCTGAACTACAGGTGCGGCGTCTTCGGCAGGCTTCTTTTCAATTGCTGGAGTTGGAGATGCGTCATCAGCCTCTCCGTTGATCGTGGCGATGACTGCGCCGACCTTCACGCCTTCGGTGCCTTCGACGACAAGGATTTCACCAATCACGCCCTCATCGACGGCTTCGAATTCCATCGTTGCCTTGTCAGTCTCAATCTCGGCGAGAATGTCGCCGGACTTAACCTCATCTCCGGCCTTGACCAGCCACTTGGCGAGTGTGCCCTCCTCCATCGTGGGGGAGAGGGCGGGCATCTTCAGTTCGATGGCCATCTCAATAGGTCTCCACCAGCACGTCGGTATAAAGCTCGGCCATTTCCGGCTCGGGCGAGGTTTCGGCAAAGTCGGCCGATTCCGCGACGGTCTGACGAATGCGCTTGTCGATTTCCTTGATCTTTTCCTCGGTCACGCCGCGCTTCAGCAGTTCGGCCTTAGCCCCTTCGATCGGATCGTGATTGTCGCGCATGTCCTGCACTTCTTCACGGCTGCGATACTTGGCAGGATCTGACATCGAGTGACCGCGATAGCGGTATGTCTTCAGTTCCATCAGCACCGGACCATTGCCCGCGCGAACATACTCCAACGCCACTTCGGCAGCCTGACGCACTTCGAGAACGTCCATGCCGTTCACGTCCATGCCGGGGATGCGGAATGCAGTGCCACGGCGATAGAAATGCGTTTCGGCCGAGCCGCGCTTAACCGCTGTACCCATCGCATAGCCGTTGTTTTCGACCACAAAGATGATCGGCAGCTTCCACAGCGCTGCCATGTTGAACGTTTCATAGACTTGGCCCTGATTCGACGCACCATCGCCGAAGTAGGCCATGCAAACACCGCCATCGCCGCGATACTTGTGTGCAAAGGCAAGCCCTGCCCCCAGCGGCACTTGTGCGCCGACGATGCCGTGGCCGCCGTAAAACTTATGCTCAGTACTGAACATATGCATCGAGCCACCCTTGCCGTGCGAAATGCCCGCACCGCGACCGGTCAGTTCAGCCATGATCACCTTGGGATCAATGCCATAGGCGAGCATGTGGCCGTGATCTCGGTAGCCGGTAATGACGCTGTCATGCCCTTCATCAAGCGCCGACTGCAGGCCGACCGCAACCGCTTCCTGCCCGATGTACAGATGACAGAAGCCGCCGATCAAACCTAGGCCATAAAGCTGACCCGCCTTTTCCTCGAATCGGCGAATCAAGACCATCTGCTCGTAGAACTTCAGCAATTCCTCGTCGCTGGCATCATAGCGCTTGTGGTTTGCGTGAGCCTGTTGAAGGCTTCGCAATGCGAACGCAGCTTCCTCGGCTACTGACGATGCAATGGTTGGCTCTGCCGCTGGCTTTGCTGCGCGGGAAGCTCTTGGCTTTGCAGCAGTTTGGTTCGCAGGTTTAGCGGCAACGGGTTTGGCGGCACTGGGCCTGGCGGACTTTGCCAAGTCTGGGTTTCCTTTTCTGGCAGCCTCACGTTCCGTAACGTCCGGAATGCGCTAGCAGCCTATACTCGACAGCGCCGCAATCGCAACGGCGTTCGACAGATGCGAACCTTTTGCGGATACCTATGCAACATTCGCGTGCCAATATGGTTTCCGCTTCGCGCTCGCAGCACGAGGCGAGGTAGGCAAAACGAAAAAGGCCCGCTCAGGGCGGGCCTTTTTCAGCGTGATCTATGAATGGTGCACCCGGAGCGATTCGAACGCCCGGCCCTCAGATTCGTAGTCTGATGCTCTATCCAGCTGAGCTACGGGTGCCCACCAATTCATTCCCTACCAACCCCCGAAGGGAATGGTGCACCCGGAGCGATTCGAACGCCCGGCCCTCAGATTCGTAGTCTGATGCTCTATCCAGCTGAGCTACGGGTGCTTGGGAGACGCGCCTTTAGGGGGGTGTTTCGGCTTTGGCAACCCCTTCCAGAAAAGGAATCACCGCCTGCGCCAGAGGGACATCAAGTGGCGGCATCGGCAGGGACACCATCTCATCGCGCGTGACCCATGCAATGGTACTACCAGCTTCCAGCGCTCGTGGCTCCCCATGCCAATTGCGAGCACCGAACAGCAGGAGGAGCACCTGCCGCTTACTGTCACTTGGCGGTTCGATTGCGAAAAAAATCGGAGAAATATCAGCAACATCCACGGCCACCCCAAGCTCCTCGTCGGTTTCCCTTACAAGCGCCCTTTCGCAGCTTTCCCCTGCCTCTACCTTACCCCCAGGAAACTCCCAGAGCCCGCCGTGTACTTTGTTTCGAGGGCGCTGTTGCAACAGCACTCGCCCTGCCCGGTCAAATAACGCCAGCGCGACCACGATCTGCACTGTCGGAAGACTTTCCATACTCATGGGAACCATCAACGCTTTCTTAGGGATCCGAGCGTAGCATTCACCCTGCCGCTTTCTAGGAACAATAATGAAGACCTTGCTTCAAGACCTTTTCCGCGATGAAGGCGGCGCAACAGCCATCGAATACGGCTTGCTGATCGCATTGATTGGCATGGCTATGGTCTTTGGCATGAAGTCGTTCGGCGATGCGATGTTCAACCTTTATCTCACTGTCGACGAGAATACCGAGATTGCTGAACACGTTTAACGCCTTCTTAGGCTTTGGTACGTAATGATGCGAAGGCCTGCTCCGGGGACAAAGTTTGGAGCAGGACGGGAAGAAGAAACTTTACACTCTAGGAGACCGAAATGAAGCTTTTCCGCAACCTGCTCGCCAACAACGAAGGCGCGACGGCAATCGAATATGGCCTGATCGCTGCCCTCGTCGCTGTCGCCGCGATCGCCGCTATGGGTTCGCTGGGTGACTCGCTGGGTAACACCTTCAACAACGTTTCTGACGAGATGGAAGAAGCTAGCCCGACCGCCTAACAGGCTGGATGGCTAGGCACCAGTGTGCCCGTCAATTGAAGGGGAGGCCGACTTGGCCTCCCCTTTTTTGGTTGCGACACATGAGTGAAGCGCGTGAAGGAGCGTTCAAGCTCAATAAACGACCAGCTTTACCTTCTGCCCTGTCGTTAGCTTGCTTGACGATGTCATACCGTTGAGTACGAGAAAGCGCTCAAGCGGCCTGTCGCTGAAAGCCATCTTCGCGGATAGCGATTGCACGGTGTCGCCAGACTTTACAGTTGCAAGTGTCAGGCGGCGAGGTTTGATGGTTGTGGCCTCGCTGGCATTGATCCGACGAAACGACCGGAACAGCGAATCGAATTGCGATGACTGACCAGCTTGGCTCATTGTCGCAAAATGATAAGCTTGGTTGGGGCCGAATTCGTAGGCATAGACCATTATATCAACCTGCCCGTTACCGCTCGTTGCACGCGCAGTGCCATATGCTGCTTTCAATCCGTTGACCGTCGTCCGCTCAATCGTTTGCGGGGCTAATTGCTGCTGGCTCGAAAGACCCGAAAACACGGTGCGGATGTAGCTTTCGAGGTTGCCGCTGTAGCTGGCGCTTGAAAACTCGCCCTTCCCGCTTTGGCCGGAGATGGAAACTGAGCGGGTGCCGTTCACTAGGTAGAACCCGTTTGGTGCCTGAAACGCGAGACGCAATGACGGGTGCGTGAAGCGTGATCCATCAACGATACCCTGCGCCGGATCATCGCCGTAGGTCAGCCCGTTGATGCTGTTCAGAAACACATCGCGGTTCGTCCGCCCGGCCTTCGACGCGCCAGCTCGGCTTAAAGCCGCGCGAACGCGCGAGGCTGGATCGGGGTGTGTGCTTGCCCACTGCGGCACCTGATTACCTGTACCCTTGATCGCCGCATCCAGCGCGTTCTGGTTGGCCAGGCTTTGCAATACGGACGACATCGCGCGCGGATCATAACCTGCCCGCTGGAGGTAGGTGATGCCAAGGTTGTCGGCTTCGGTTTCCTGCCCGCGCGAATATTTCAGCGTAAGTAGCTGGCTGCCGGTAGAGAAAATCTCCTGTCCGATCTTGCCCAGCGCGCTGTTGCCCAGCACTGCGCCCGCGAGAACCGAACCAAGCGCGCCGAGGATTGAATTGCGCGTTGCCGCGCTCTGCCGCTTGTTAGAATGCCGGGCCGCGACATGGCCTACTTCATGACCAAGCACACCAGCAAGCTCAGCCTCGTTGTTCATCAATGCTGCGAGTTGCCGAGTGACGTAAACATAGCCGCCGGGAATCGCGAAGGCGTTGTTCACGGGGGAATTGAGCAGGGTGACAGTGAAATCGCCCTTTGCGTTGCTCAAGCCCGACTGGACTGCAATCGTCTTTCCAACCTGCTCCACATAGGCTGCCTGCGCGCCGGTCATCGGGCCGCCGAATTCCTGCAATAGCTGAGGATGGGCTTCGGCGCCCTGCTTCTTGTCGGCGGCGCTGATGGACTGGACTGCCCCTTGCGCATTTGCGGCACTGCCGGTTTCCAGCACCCAGGCTGGCAGAACCGAAGCCGCCACTATGGTAACGGTCAGCAAGGCAGCGCGAGAATTGCGGGCAATTGGCATGTGGTTCTCTCCGGTCTCGACAAGCAGGCAGAAATGGCGACGAGAATGACCAGATACTGCTGGCTAGCCCCGTAACGTGCCACTCAAGCGCTTTGTCGCAAATCCGGTTCCCGAATGCCAGCGGCCTTACCGCTTCAGGCACCGATTCGGAGAAATCGCTCTGCTCGAAGATTACGAAGTTCGTCTGCCGATTTCCCGATGAGACCGCCGAGTTCTTCTGAAATTGCGTTGCCCAACGTTACGCATGTGGCCTCAGGATCGCGATGCGCGCCTCCGACTGGTTCTCGAACGATACGGTCGATCACGCCCAGACCATGCAAATCCTGTGCAGTCACCTTCATCGCTTCGGCAGCGTCAGCAGCCTTTTCGGAAGTCCGCCAAAGAATCGACGCGCAGCCTTCGGGCGAGATGACCGAATACACCGCATGTTCGAGCATCAACACGCGCTCAGCGCTCGCCAGTGCAACCGCGCCGCCCGATCCGCCCTCACCCACGATCGTCGCGACCATCGGCACGCCGAGGGCAAGGCAAGCTTCAGTTGACCGGGCAATCGCTTCTGCCTGACCACGCTCTTCGGCCTCCACCCCGGGAAACGCGCCCGATGTATCGACCAGTGTCACGACGGGCAGGCCGAATCGGCTTGCCATTTCCATCAGGCGGATCGCTTTGCGATAACCTTCCGGCTTGCCCATACCAAAGTTGTGGCGGATGCGGCTTTGCGTATCATGGCCCTTTTCGTGGCCGATCACCATAACTCGCTGCCCGCCGAATTCTGGCGCGAGCTTGGCAAAGCCTCCGATGATGGCCTGATCCTCGCCGTAGAGACGGTCCCCCCCCAAAGGCATGAAATCGGTGAAAATCCGGCTGACATAGTCCTTGAAGTGTGGACGTGCCGGGTGGCGGGCGACTTGCGTTTTCTGCCACGGCGTCAACGCACGGTAGGTGCTGGCCAGAAGCTCGGCAGACTTGTTTTCAAGCCGCCGGATCTCTGACGTGATGTCAATATCACCGCCCTGCGCAGTCTCGCGCAGTTCAGCAATGCGGGCTTCGAGCGCGGCGACCGGCTTTTCGAACTCGAGATAGGAAATCATGGCACTTCCGCTAGGCGTGACCGTTGATTTGGTCAACTCCTGGGGACATGGTCAGCCACGCGCAAGCGGATGACGCTGGTTGACCAGAGTGACAAGCCGCGCCGAATCAACGTGCGTGTATATCTGTGTGGTAGCAATATCAGCGTGACCCAGCAGTGTCTGAAGCACACGCAGGTCCGCTCCTCCCTCAAGCAGATGCGTAGCAAAAGCATGTCGGAGCACGTGCGGGCTGACTTTCTCTGGATCAAGCCCGGCCCTCAACGCCAGGTCGCGCAGCAACTGAAACAGCCGTACGCGTGAAAGATGTCCACCGCGAGGGGACGGAAAGACAAAACGTCCACCTTTCCCTCTCACCACCAACCAGGCCGCTAGCGCGCGCGCGGCGCGGGCCGAGATTGGCACCATGCGCTGAACGCCCCCTTTACCCACTATAGTCAGGAACGGCGCGTCGCGCGGCACAGAGGCAAGCGGCAACGAAACGAGTTCAGTTGCGCGCAGGCCTGATCCATACAGCAGCTCGAGAAATGCGAGCAATCGCAATCCCTCTGGCGTGCCGCCAGCGGCATCTTCTTCGGCTGTGTGAAATAGCGACGCCACTTCCTCATGCCCCAGCAGCCGGGGGAGTGGTCGCCGAATGCGTGGGCGAGGCAAAGCTGGTGACGGATCATCTGCCCTGATCCCCTCATCCACCAGAAATCCGTAGAATTGCCGCAATGCCGATGATTTTCTTGCCAACGATGACGGCGCAAGATCGATCCATGCTTCGCCGAGGCGTGTGACATCGGCTCGCGTGGCCTCTGCCAGCGGCCCGATCAAGTCAGCGGCTCCCGTCAAATCCCGGCGATAGGCAGAAAGCGTATTGGCCGCAGCCCCGCGCTGCGCCGCCAACATTGCCAGAAAGCTCTCCACCGCAGCTTCGGCTTTGGCCTTCACCGGATCAAACGCGTGAGACGGCTTCAGCAGCGATCATCCGCGCTTCGCCATCCAGCCCCACCCGATGTAGTGCTGACACGATGTGGTACAGATGCAACGGAGTCATCCGGTCCCAGCGCTCTCCCTGCATACCGAACGCCGCGAGCAGCGCGACCAGTGCCTGATTGTTTGATGCTGCCGCGCTTTCGATTGCACTTGTCCATCGCGTTTTCCGGCCCAGATCGAGATCAAACTTGCCGGCAAAGTCGCGGGCGGCTGCCTGATCGACACGTTCGAGGCCCATCAAACCAGCTACCAGGAATTGTGACCGCAACGCCCCTCCCGATTCATCATCGGATGCAAAAGCATTGAGGCCTTCACTGTTTACCTGATTGGACCGCCCCGGGTTGGCGAGAACCAGCAGGCCCCACGCTTCGCTGCCAACCGGGCAGAACGGTGCCCATTTCAGCGCGTTGCGATCAAGCCCCGCGGTCAACATTGAGGCAATCAGGGGTGCTGCACTGTCAGCCACATCCTCACCGGGCAGCACCCGTGCAGCCGCGTAAGATGTCAGAACAAGCCCTGAAAACGCGCGATCTGGATCGCTTCCATCCCCCCAAAGCGTGCGGATCGCCTCAAGCCGTTCACTTTGCTCCGCAGCAACATACGCTTTTCGAAGCGTCTCAGCCCGGCCTGACCATTCGTCAGGTTGATCGTTGCCGCCTTCACGCTCGGCGTAGAGTTCGCTGTATAGATCAACCATCGCCCGTGCAGACAGCAGTCCCCGTGCGGCAGCCACATCCGCAGCACCGGCACGGGATTTCAGCGGCAGCATGGGGGCGCGCGCTGCCAGCAACGCGTAATTTGCACCGGCTTTGTCGCGCAGGGCCTGTGGCGGTTCAATGCCCGTGGCAAAGGACAAGCCGATGCTCCAAGGCGTCAGCGCTTCAACGTCTTCCCACTCGATTTTTACTGCGCGGCGCACGTTTGTGGCAGCACCTGCAAATTTCTGCGCGAGCAAAATGTCGATCTTGCTGCCCTTGCCCTGCCGCATGGCACGGTCAAGCTGCGACATCGCGTTCGAGCTTTCGTTGGCAAACGCCGAACAGATCGCACGAATCATATCCCATTCATTGCCGGGGCGCGCGGACGCAGTGAGCGCAGTAATGGGGCAGAGGCCGACCGGATCGGCTGTGGCCATGAAACTGACAAGCGCTGCGTCCTCAAGTCCCCGGGTAAAATTCCCGCTATCGACCGATTGGACCATGCCACGGGCAGCTTCCGCTTCGCCCATTCTTAGAAGCAGTTGAGCCCGCATTGCCGCCCAGTCGGCCCCGTTCATGCCAACCGGGGTGGCCAGCCTGCTGGCGAGCACGCGCCGTGCAAGGATATGCCCCCAGCGCGAGACGAACCGCCCGCGCATCTTGCCGATCACACCTTCGACGAACGCACCGTTGAGATAATGGGTCGACAGCGCAGGGAACCCACCGTCGCTTTGGTCAATGACGCCAACGCGAGCGAGGCTGCGTTGGCCCGCGGGGGGAATGTCAGACTTTGGCCGCGCAGATTCGATCACCTTGGCAAGAAGTGCGGGATCGATCGAGTTGAGCAAGGCCTCATCGCTCAAACCACCGCCACTTCCAGACGGTGCCCCCCCTCCGCTTGGCAATGGCTGGATCACCGGCGTCGCCGTAGTTGCGACACTGGGCGCCGAAGATGCCGTGCTCTGGCTTGCTGCGGACTGGGCTGTGCTCGGCGCAGTGGGAGTCGTGCGCGGGGCAGTCGCCGGGCTACGGGCCGGGGCATTCGTGCGTTGCGGCGCGGGCCGCGATTGTTGGGGAGGAGTGTCGAAACCCGGTGGTAGCAGTGATTCCTGCGCAAACAGAGTGCCCGAAACAGCGGCCAGTGCAGCCGCACTGCCCAACCAGAGGAAGCGATTGCGAATCATCTAGAAGCTCCAGCAGGTGCAGTTCCCGGCCTTACCGGCTGTTCGATCCACTGCATTGGCTGCGCCCCACCTTTGATCCATGCTACTGACAAAATTGCAATCAGTGCGACTGCACCGACCACCGCAAGCTTCTTCATTCACACGCATCCGGTTTGCGGCCAGGCCATGCCCGGCGGTTGCGACACTTCAGGCGATACTTGCAACCGGCACTAGCGCAAGTATAGGCGGCGCGGCAATGGAACAAGAAGCGGCCTTCCTCAGCTTACCGGAAATCGGCCGCATCGCGCGCCGGATTGATCGGCCACTGGTGCTGGTCGGCATGATGGGCGTGGGCAAAACCACTGTGGGCCGCAAGCTGGCATCGATGCTGCATCTGCCTTTCGTTGACGCTGACGAGGAAATTGAACGCGCCGCCCACATGCCCATTCCTGAAATCTTCGAAACGTATGGCGAGCCATATTTCCGGGATGGCGAACGCCGGGTGATTGCACGCCTTGTTGGCAGCGGTCGGCATACAGACCGGAAAGTCTTATCTACGGGAGGCGGCGCATTCTGCGATGATGGCACGCGCGCGCTGTTGCTGGACAAGGGAATTGCCATCTGGCTCGACTGCGATGTCGAAACCCTGATCGAGCGCGTTGGCCGAAAGGACAATCGCCCATTGCTCAAAAGTGGTGATCCGCGTGAGATTCTGACACGGCTCAAGAATGATCGCGCGCCGTTCTACTCTCAGGCCCCGATCCACGTAGTCAGCGGGGCTCAACCGCATCATGTCACTGCAACCAAAATCCTGAAGGCAATCGACCAATGGCTGTAGTTTCTGTTGCCATCGCAGGTGCGCCCTATGATGTAAGGATCGAAACAGGTCTGCTCGAACGCGCTGGCGAACATTGCCGACCGTTCTTGCGCAAGAATCGCGTAGCGATTGTGACCGACGAAAACGTCGCTGCTGCATGGCGGACGAAAGTTGAAGCCTCGTTTGCCGCTGTAGGCGTGGTCAGCAATTGGCTGATCCTGCCTGCTGGCGAAGCGACCAAGAGCTGGGAGCAACTTGCTCGTGTCATTGACTGGCTGCTCGTACAAGAAGTTGAACGCAAGGACAACATTGTTGCACTGGGCGGCGGCGTAGTCGGTGACTTGACCGGCTTTGCGGCCTCGATGGTCAAACGTGGCTGCGGGTTCATCCAGATCCCTACCACCCTGCTAGCCCAGGTGGATTCGAGCGTGGGCGGCAAAACAGCAATCAACACGCCTGCGGGCAAGAACCTCGTTGGCGCCTTCCACCAACCATCGCTAGTGCTGGCCGATCCGCTTGCGCTGGATACGTTGCCGTTGCGCGATACGCGCGCAGGTTATGCCGAAGTGGTGAAGTACGGCCTGATCGATGACGCGCAATTCTTTGAATGGTGCGAAGCCAATGGCGCAAAGCTGCTGGCAGGGGACCCGTCTGCGCGCGAAACGGCGATTGCCAAAAGCGTGGCGGCCAAGGCACGGATCGTTGCGGCAGACGAGAAGGAAACCGTCGGGGTTCGCGCGTTACTCAACCTCGGCCACACTTTTGGCCATGCGCTGGAAGCCGAGACAGGTTTCTCAGAGCGCCTGCTGCACGGTGAAGGCGTGGCTTTGGGCATCGTGCTGGCAGCGCGTTTTTCAGCACGTCAGGGGCTGATGTCCGGGCAGGATGCAGCACGCATTGCTGCGCATATCGGCGGCATCGGTCTGCCCTCTTCAATGAAGGCTTTGGAGTTGGACTGCGACGGTCGGTCGCTTGCCGACCATATGCTCCACGATAAGAAAATGGATGCGGGCACTTTGCCGTTCCTGCTTATGCGTGGAATCGGCCAGACGTTCTTGGCCAAGGATGTAGACCTTGGCGAAATCGGTGCCTTCCTTGATGAAGAAATGGCGCGATGAAAAGTGCGCGGTGCGCGACCTGAGCCGCACACCGCCCGAATTTCCTCACCGTCCGGTAAAAACAGGCTTCCGCTTTTCCAGAAACGCCTTTCCGCCTTCGCCAGCGTCGGCGCTACTGCCTGCCTGCCATTGACCCTCAGCCTCGACCAGCAAAGCGCTAGCGTAGTCTACCTCAAGCGCCTTGGCGAGGTTCTTGCGCATCGTGCCCAGCGCGACGGTCGGCCCCGCGGCAAGCCGCGTCGCCAGAGCCATCGCCTCATCCTGAAGTGCTGCGTCATCCACAGCCTTGTAGATGAGTCCCCAACTCTCTGCCTTTTCCGCGCTGATCTTTTCGCCGAGCATCATCATCTGCGTGGCACGTGCCTTTCCAACCAGACGAGTCAGCATCCATGATGCGCCGCCATCGGGCACAAGGCCGATGTTGACGAAAGCTTGAAGAAAATAGGCGCTATGCCCCGCAACTACAAAATCCGCTGCCAGTGCGATTGAACATCCCACACCCGCCGCCGGTCCATTGACGGCCGTCACCACCGGCACCGCAAGACGAGAAAGCGTCAGCATCAACGGGTTGTATGCCTGAGTCAGAACAGTATAGGCACCGCGACCGCCGGCAATTGACCGCTCTCCCTTTGCTGCAAGATCTGCACCGGAACAAAACGCACGCCCCTCGCCAGTGATCAGCACTGCCCGCGCGCCATCAAGATCGGTCATGGCATTTGCCAGTTCAAGCGCCATGTTCGGCGGACAGGCATTGAGTCGCTCCGGCCGGTTGAGCACGATTTTCAGAACGTCGCCGATCCGTTCGATACGAATGGTTTCATAGTCCATCTGGCAATCCTCTTCTTTGGCCTTCCGCGCGTGGCACGTCGGATCAAGGCATACTGACTCGGCCCAACGAATCCACCAAAATTTAATTGGCTGATTAAGTCGGCTACGACCCAAAGACCGATCGCTGCTCGTGTGGCCGCAATTTGCCAACCGGCTAAAATGTCAGTCGGCGTGCGCTTGCGCAAATGCGGCTGCTGCGCCGAACAGGCCTGGCTGCGGATGGGTGATCAATTTTACCGGGATGGCGGCCATCAAACCTTCGAATCGTCCCTTGGCGCGAAACCGGTCGGAGAAGCCGGAACGGGCCAAAGTATCCTTGATCCGCAAACCAAGGCCGCCCGCCATGACCACGCCGGTTGCGCCATGAGCCAGTGCAAGATCACCTGCTACGCTGCCGAGAGACAGGCAGAACCGGTCGACCGCCGCTGCAGCCAGACTGTCCGTGCCTAACGTGCCCAGTTCCCAAAGTTCACGGTCGGTGCGCTGCGTGAACGGGCGGTGCTGCAAATGGGCGAGAGCCTCGTAGATGTCGACGATGCCCGGCCCTGCGACCACGCGCTCCACAGAAACGCGGCGATGCCGCTTGCGCAGGCCGGCCAGAATAGCATCTTCAATTGAATCGAGCGGCGCAAAATCGATGTGCCCGCCTTCGGTCGGAACCACCCGATAACCCGCAGGATCAAGCCACAGTTGCGCAACGCCAAGGCCTGTGCCGGGGCCTACTACGCTGATCACGCCGCGCTCAGGCAATGCGTGATCAGGCCCGGAGAGATGCAAAAAATGGTCCGCATCGGCCTGCGCCACCGCGTGGGCAACGGCAGCGAAATCGTTGACGACGACATATTGATCGGCGCCAAGCTTTTCGGGAATCAACGCCGGGCGGATGATCCAGGGGTTGTTGGTAAACTTGATCACCTCCCCACCAACTGGTCCTGCCACGGCGATAGCCGCTGCCTTTGGTAATGCAGTGCCCTGCGTCTGACCGAAAGCTTCCCATGCCAGTTGGAACGAGCCATGCTCGGCCGTTTTCAGCGTTACAGCGTCACCCAGCGAGAGCACGCGCCCACCTTCGACCTCTGCAATCGCAAAGCGCGCGTGGGTGCCACCAATATCGACTGCAACAACCTGCATCCCAACTCCCGATTTATTTTTGTTCAGGCCGATCCGTTCAGAGTCCTGCCGCCGCGAGCATTGCCGAACCGCCGCGCTCCGCCGGGTCCGAATGGTCCCGCATCAATGCAAAGAGCTCGCGCCCTACGCCAACGCCGCCACCGGGTGCAACCGAATCAGCCCGCGCGCTCCATTCCGCTTCAGGCACCAGTGCAGTCAGTTCCCCGGTCGTAGCGCACACCCGAACCACATCACCGTCGCGCAACTTGGCCAACGCGCCGCCCAGCTTGGCTTCGGGCGAGACGTGGATGGCTGCTGGAACCTTGCCAGAAGCGCCAGACATGCGTCCATCGGTCACCAGTGCCACCTTGAAGCCGCGATCCTGCAACACACCAAGCGGCGGGGTGAGCTTGTGCAGTTCAGGCATACCGTTGGCAGCTGGCCCCTGGAACCGGACGACAACAACAACGTCCTTTTCCAATTCAC
The DNA here is from genome assembly GCF_002256775.1 of Novosphingobium sp. 17-62-19. Classification (GTDB taxonomy): domain Bacteria; phylum Pseudomonadota; class Alphaproteobacteria; order Sphingomonadales; family Sphingomonadaceae; genus Novosphingobium. The sequence goes on from NZ_NCII01000015.1 coordinate 20,511, forward strand.
CCGCCTTGAACGCCGCAAGAACCGAGTTCTGGTCCTCGAACACACGACAAGGTGCCTCGATAGCCCATCGCGAAGGATCAACGGCGCTAACCTTGATCGTCCCGCGCCCCAGATTGCCGCGAAGCAGGCGGAAACCGCCCTCGGGCTGGAAAGGGGCCGCGACCGGGCGCAGCAGCGCGTCGTTGGCTGAAACCACCGGCGGCGGCACCCAAGCCAGAGCATCGCCGTCCATCACCGGTTCCTGCGCCCCTTCTTCCAGCGATTTGCCATAAACGGTCATGATATCGGCATGGGCCAGCCCTGCGCCGATCAGTTCACGGATCACATAGGGCATCCCGCCGGCGGCCGCGAAGGCGTTCACATCGCCCGCACCATTGGGGTAAACACTGGCAACCAAGGGCACTACACGACTCAACTCGTCCATATCGTCCCAGTCGATCTGGATACCGGCGGCGCGTGCGATGGCCGGCAGGTGGATCACATGATTGGTCGACCCGCCAGTCGCCAGCAGGCCGACGATGGCGTTAACGATGGCTTTTTCATCCACACACAGACCCAACGGGCGGTAGTCATCCCCGTCCCATCCAATCTGCGCAACACGGTGCGTCGCCGCGCGCGTCAGTTCCTGCCGCAGCTTCTGGCCGGGCTGGACGAAGCTGGACCCGGGCATATGCAAGCCCATCATTTCCATCATCATCTGGTTGGAATTGGCGGTGCCATAGAACGTGCAGGTGCCCGCCGAATGATAGCTCGCGCTTTCGCTTTCCAGCAACTCGTCGCGCCCTACCTTGCCCTCGGCGTAGAGCTGGCGGATGCGGACCTTTTCCTTGTTAGGCAATCCGCTCGGCATTGGGCCTGCGGGCACAAGGATTGTCGGCAGATGGCCAAAGCGAAGCGATCCGATCAGCAGCCCCGGCACGATCTTGTCGCAGATGCCCAGCAGCAAAGCACCTTCGAACATTGCGTGGCTGAGGCCGACGACCGTGGCCATGGCAATGTTGTCGCGGCTGAAAAGCGACAGTTCCATCGAATCCTGCCCCTGCGTAACACCATCGCACATCGCCGGAACGCCGCCCGCCACCTGTGCCGTCGCACCCACTTCACGCGCGAAAATCTTGATCTGCTCAGGGTAGCGGCCATAGGGCTGATGTGCCGAAAGCATGTCGTTATAAGCGGTAACGATGCCGATGTTCATCGCCCTGCCTGACTTGATCAACGCCTTGTCGTCGCCTGACGCGGCAAAGCCATGTGCGAGGTTTCCGCAAGACAACTGCGGCCGGTTAAGCCCCTGCTCGCGCGAACGCTCAATCAGATCGATATAGGCGGCGCGCGTGCTGCGCGAACGCTCGATGATGCGTTGTGTGACGCGCTCGACGGTGGGGTTCAGCGGCATCATTCGCTCCAGTAGATTGTGACGGGCGGGCCATATCCGCGCAGGAAATCGGTAACCGGGTAACGGTCATCACCGGCAATGGCGCGCTCCATCAGCGCCTTCTTCGAAGCACCGGTAACAACCAGAATGATCTCTTTGGTCGCCTTAAGTGCCTTGGCGTTGAGCGTCAGCCGGTCAAACGGCGCTTCTGGCGGCAGCGGGATCGGTGTGGTGGCGATCACCGCCGGACCGGGGCGCACGTGGGCCTTCATCTCAGGGAACAACGATGCAACGTGCCCATCCTCACCCATGCCGAGCCAAACCAGATCGAAAGGCGCAACCTCAGCACCTTCCTCAAGTCGCTCGAATGTCGCTCCCGATGTTCCGAGCGCTGCATGAATCTTACCAAAGTTGCTGGCAGCATGATCGTCAGGCACGCGCCGGTCATCGGTCAGCGCAATGGTCACGCTTGCCCAGTCCAGCGGGCGATCCTTCAGCAGGGCCAGCACCTTGATCGGCGTAGAGCCGCCGGTGAAAGCAATCCGCTTGTGCCCCGGCGCAGAAACGACGCGGGCGATGTGATCAGCCACCGCAACTGCATCGCCCGGCTCAGCCCATTCAACCGTAGCTGCCACAGCCTCAGTCATTCCAACTCCTTCCATCGCGCTCGGTCAGCGCGATGCCGGCGTTCGGACCCCAGCTTCCTGCGGCATAGGGCTTGGCTTCCATGCCGGTATCAGCCCAGACCTTGCGGATCGCATCGACCCATTTCCACTGCGCTTCCACCTCGTCGCGCCGCACGAAGAGCGTCTGCTCCCCCTCGATCAGGTCAAGCAGCAGGCGTTCATAGGCGATGCGGCGGCGGGCCTTGGCAAAGGCCGTGGTCAGCGACAGATCAAGGTTCACTTCGCGCAGCACGATCCCGCCGCGGTCCAGCCCCGGCTCTTTGGCCATGACCTGCAACCGCACGTATTCCTCAGGCTGGAGCCGGATCACGAGGCGGTTGGCGCGCAGCCGCCCTCCCCGCTCGGAAAACACATTGTGCGGCACTTGCTTGAACTCGACGACAATCTCGCTGCGCCGTTCACTCAGCCGCTTGCCAGTGCGCAGATAGAACGGCACCCCGGTCCAGCGCCAGTTATCGACATGCGCCTTGATCGCAACGAATGTCTCAGTGTCCGAAGCCTCGCCCAGATCCTCCTCATAGCCGGTGACCGAAGCTCCCTTCACCGCGCCGGTACGGTACTGTCCGCGCACCATCTCTTCCGCTTTCGCAGGGCGCAGCGCGCGAAGAACCTTGACCTTTTCGTCGCGAATCGACGTCGCATCAAGGTTCGCAGGCGGCTCCATCGCCGTAAGCGCCAGCAACTGGAGCATGTGGTTCTGTACCATGTCACGCAGTGCGCCGGTGTCGTCGTAGAACCCCTTGCGGCCTTCCAGTCCCACCGTTTCGCTGACCGTGATCTGCACGTGATCGATGCCGCCCGCATTCCACAGCGGTTCGAACATCATATTGGCAAAGCGCAGGGCCATAAGGTTCTGGACCGTCTCCTTGCCTAGGTAATGGTCGATGCGGAAGATCTGTTCCTCGGCAAAGGCCCCGGCCACAGCGTCGTTGATGCGCGTTGACGACGCGAGATCGTTGCCCAGCGGCTTTTCAAGCCCGATCCGCACGTTGGTGTGGGCCAGACCTGCACGCTTCAACCCTTCGATAGTAGGCTCGAACAGAAACGGGGCGGTCGACAGGAAGATCGATAGGCCGCATGACGTATCGCCCAATTTCTTCGCCAGATCGCCAAAGCCATCGACATTGGACGCATCCAGCGTCTGATACTCCAGCCGATCAAGAAAGCTTGCCAGCTTGGCCTCGTCCTTGCGATCCTCAGGCAGAAACTCTGCCAAGGCATTGCGCGCAAATTCGCGGAATTCGGCATCATCATGTTCGGAACGTGCCGTGCCAACGATCCGCAGGTCGGGAGAGATCAGTTCGTCTTCATGCAATGCGTAAAGCGAGGGCAGCAACATGCGGCGGGAAAGATCCCCGGTCGCGCCGAACAGCAGCAAGGCCGAGCAGCTGGATTCGATCATCGACGCAATTCTCCCGTTGGTGTTGCGGGCCGTAGATGGACGGCTGACGATCACCTTGCGGCACCGCCCTAGACCCTAAAGGACCGCCGTTCAGCACGCATAAGTATGCAGGATAGCTATGCGCGGCGATACGGCCGGTGATGGTTGTGCATTGCACCATCGCCGACCGCAATCCCGTCATTCCATTTCCGGCTTACTTTGCTGGCTGCAATCGCACGGCAAGGCCACCGCCGGGGGCCAACCATGCCGGAAATACGTCGCCTTTCCTGACTTTCAGCGTGGCGTAAGCAATCCGATGGCGGGCGTCGGTTGCATACGTGGCCCCCTCCCCATCCTTCCAGATCATGGCCGTGTAAGTCTTGCCTGCGTCGAGGAAATCAAGCGACAGCGCAACATCACGCGCCGTCGCATCGTTGACCCCACCAATATACCAGTCTTCGCTGTTGCGATCCTTGCGCGCGAAGATTGCGTAGTCGCCCACCGCACCTGCGATCAGATGGCTTTCAGACCAGTCTGCCGGGACTTGCTTGATGAAGGCCAGTTCCTTCGGATACGCCTCAAGGCTCTCGACAAAGTCCGCCGCCATCTGGATCGGGGAATAGAGCGCCAGATAGAGGCCGAGCTGCTTGGCCAGCGTAGACGCCAGCGGCACCTTGTTCGCGCCTTCAAGGCTCAGGATACCTGGCGTGTAATCCATCGGGCCTGACAGCATCCGCGTGTAGACGAGCGTCGGTTCATGGTCCGGGCCATTGGCGAACTGGCCCCACGCATTGTATTCCATGCCCCGCGCGCCTTCGCGGTCTATCCAGTTGGGATAGGTGCGACGCAGACCCGTGTCCTTCACCGGTTCATGCGCATTGATGGCGATGCGATGCTTCGCCGCCGTCTGCACCACTTTGAGATGGTGCTGAACCGCGCGCTGGCCGTCGTGGAATTCCATCCGATACGCGCCGGGTGTATCACCGGGGGCCAGAATGCCGCCAGCATCCGCCACATAGCCGGTCTTCACCGCGCGCACGCCAAGCCGGTCATACAGCTTCATCGCATCGTCCAGTTGGGCTTCATAGTTGGCGATATTGCCGCCAGTTTCATGATGCCCGATCAGCATGACGCCCTTCTTCGCGCCATACTTCGTCACGGCCTCCAGATCGAAGTCGGGGGTTGCCTCGGTATAGCTGAAGTCCTTGCCGCTGCCGAACCAAGTGCCGTTCCAGCCCATGTCCCAACCTTCGACCAAAACCCCGCCAAAGCCATGCTTCGCGGCAAAATCGATGTACTGCTTGGTCCGAGCAGTGGTTGCGCCGTGGTTCGGGCCTTCCGCCCATGACCAGTCGCCCCGGATCATGCCCCACCAGATGCCGATATACTTCATCGGCTTGAAGTAAGAGACATCGCCGATCTTGTTCGGTTCGTTGAGATTCAGTTCAAGATCGTTCTCGACAATGCCTTTCGCACCGTCAGCAATCCGCACTGTCCTCCAAGGCGTGTTGAACGGCAGCGCCCGGATGACTTTCGGCCCGCTGCCAGATGGCGCCAAGGTTGCGCGGAAAGATGTGCCGGTCTGGCGTTTCAGCCACATCGCCGAATAGTCAACCAGTGCAGCCTCATGGAACGACAGGTGCGTCCCATCCTCCAGCTTCATAGTGATCGGGGTATGCGCGGTCGAAACACCGTCAATCGCCGTCTGCTGGTAAACCTGCTCGTAACGGTTCCATTCGCTGCCGGGAATCCACCATGCGGTGCCATTCTGCGCCACGTTGAACTCGGTCAGTTCGTCGGCAATCTTCATCACCTGCATCGCGGGCTGTTCCGGCATTTCATAACGGAAGCCCACACCGTCGTTGAACAGGCGGAAGCGCACGTTCATGCGGCGGCTGCCCCAGTCGGGCACCTGCTCGAACCGCACCAGCAGTTCGTTATGGTTGTCCGTCACAAAGCGCCGCTCACCCCACGGCTGTTCCCACGTTTCCTTGCCAGACGCGGTCTCGCTGCCGACAATCTTCTGCCCGCGCTGCATCGTGGGGCCATCGCTGGTGATGAAGCCCAGCATTGATGAGCCGATGAGCAGCTTGCCTTTGCGCATCACGCTATAAATCGGATGCCCGTCGTTGTCGGTCGTGACCGACAGGACAATGGAGCCATCGGGCGAAGCTGCAGTCACCGTCTCGGCAAAAGCAGGCGTCATGAGGGCGCACGAAAGGGTCAGCGCCAGCGGCGCTGCACAAGCCAAATTGTATCGCATCAGATCCTCTCTTCGATCAGCAGCGCGCCGAATGGCGGAAGCTGCTCCCCGTTTGCGCCGTTGACCGACGCGAGTTGGTTTCCATCCCGTAGCAACCCTTGCAGAAGCGCCACAGAAGACGATGACAGGTTGAACACTCCTGCAATCGATTGCTGACCGTAAATGCGTCGAATGACAAGTAGGCATTCGTCTGCATGAAGCACTTCGAATGTGCCAAGACGCAAAGCGGGATGATCGCGCCGCATACGCAGCAATGCCGTGGTAAGGTTCAGCAGCGAATCCGCGTCAGCTTCCTGCCGGTCAACCGCGCGGCCGAGGTTATCCTCACCCACTGGCAGCCACGGCACGCCCACGGTAAAGCCCCCCTCACCTGACTGCACTATCCACGGCATCGGCGTACGCGCGCCATCGCGCGAAAGCGTCAGCGGCCAGTTGGCAATCGCCTCAGGATCTTGCAACTGTTCGAACGGGATATCGACTTGGGTGAGGCCCAGTTCCTCGCCTTGATAGACGATGATGTTTCCCCGCAGCGATGCAAACAGCATCGCCTTCAACCGCCCGAATGCATCGCGATGTTCCGGCGCACACCAGCGTGAAAGCGCGCGCGGCGCATCGTGGTTTTCGAAGGCCCAGCTTGGCCAGCCTATCCCCGGCGCATCGGTCCACTTGGACACCGCTTGTTCGACGAACTTCGGCGTGAGCCTGTCCGCATAAAGGAAATCAAAACCATAGGCGCTGTTCAGGTGCTGCTCGCCCGCAGTGAACGCCTTCATCTCCGTCTCGGCCAGATCGCCGCCCACTTCGGCCACGGTAAACACCGCGCCATATTCGTCGCACAGTTCCCGCACCCGCTGGATGAACCCGATAATGTCCGGGTGCGACTGGTTGTAGATCTTGAGTTGGAAATCAAACGGACGCGTTTTCCGGCGGCCATCGTCGGGCGCAGGCGGATTGTCGCGCATCGTCGGGTCGTGCATCAGAAAGTTCAGCGCATCCAGCCTGAACCCGTCCACGCCCCGGTCCAGCCAGAAGCGCATAACCCCCAGCAGGGCTTCCTGCACTTCCGGGTTATGCGCGTTCACCTGCGGCTGGCTGGAAAGGAAGTTGTGCAGATAATACTGCCGCCGCCGCGCATCCCATGTCCACGCTGGCCCGCCGAATACCGACTGCCAGTTTGATGGCGGCGAGCCATCGGGCTTTGGGTCGGCCCAGACGTACCAGTCGGCCTTGCCATTCGTGCGGTCCTGTCGGCTCTCTTGGAACCACGGGTGCAGGTCCGAAGTGTGCGCATAGACCTGATCGATGGTGACGTTCAGCCCCAACTCGTGCGCCCGCGCCACCATCGCGTCAAAATCTTCAAGCGTTCCGAAGATCGGATCGACGCCGCAATAGTCCGCCACGTCATAGCCGAAATCGCGCATCGGCGAGGTGAAGAAGGGCGACACCCAGATCGCATCGACGCCAAGCCGGGCGACGTGTTCGAGGCGCGATGTGATCCCCGGAAGATCGCCGATTCCATCGCCGTTGGAATCGCAGAAGCTGCGCGGGTAGATTTGATAGATCGCCGCACCGCGCCACCACGGCACAGCATTTTTCGTGTCGTGATCAGCGTGAAGAGCTTCGGTCTTATTCATCGAGCGGGTTTTTCCGGGGAGGGAGAGACTCGGCAGACCACACTGCCGAAAGCGGGAATTTCAAGCATGACCGAACCCGGTGCTGTTACGTGCGCAGGACATTGACCATAAAGGCTTTCAAGGCTGTTTGCGGTCGCTTGGAGCACGCTTGGTGCAGTTAGGTGCTGTTCAGACGTGTTGAAGGCAATCAGGTATTCCCTACCTGTGACAGGATCAAAACGGGATACGGAAAACAACCCCGGCACCTCTGAATACGTCCGCGTAACCTGCCGCCCGCGCGCAATGGCGGGATGATCCCGGCGGAGCTTTGCCAGCGTCGAGATCAGCCGGTAAAGCGGGTGCCGGGTGTCGAAATTGCTGGCAGCGGTGGTAGCACTGGTGCCCACAAGTGCGTTGTCGTTGTAGCTGGCGGTCCGGCTTGGGAACATATCCTCGCGCGCATCCTGATCGTTGCCGTCGCCAATAAAGCCCTGTTCATCGCCGGAATAGATCACCGGCGATCCGCGCAAGGTCAGCAGCATGGCATGGGCAAGGCTCACCCGCGCCAGCACTTCGGCGTCGGATATTCCGGGCCGGTCCTTGCGCACCAGCATGGCGAAACGGCCCATGTCATGATTGCCAAGGAACGTCGGCATGGCCAGCGCTGCTGCCTCGCCGCCCTCATACAACACGTCGCCATCGAAGGTGTCGGCCAGAACCTCGGTGCCCTTCCCTTGCGCCACTATCGCACGCACTGCGCCCTGGAATGCGAAGTCCAGCACTGCCGGATAGCCGTCACGCCGGGTGTAGCGCGCGATGGTGCCGGGGTCTGAGCCTTCGTGCGCCACTTCACCAAAGATCGCGAAGTTGGGGATGCCCGCCTGCTTGGCGGTGGATTGCATTGCCGGAATGAAGGCCTGCCAGAAACCGGGATCGACATGTTTGGCGGTGTCGATGCGATAGCCGTCGATGCCGAACCGCTTGATCCAGTCGGCATAAATCTCGATCATCCCGCTGCGAACGCGTGGGTGTTCGGTGAAGAGGTCATCAAGTCCCGCAAAGTCGCCAAAGCGGCTGTTCTCGCCTCGGAAAGTCGTGTCGCCCCGGTTATGATAGAACAACGGATCGTTGAGCCACGCTGGCGTCTTGGCGTTGCGCTCTGCCTCCGGGACGAAGGGTTCATAGGCCGCCCCCGGATCGGTCAGCTTGGCAAAATTTGCCTCGCTGGAATCCTCGTCGCCGGCAAACCCCGGATTGATTGCAGGACCTTTCAGACCACCCTTGCGCGAATAGGGCCAGTTCGCCCGGTCGCGGTAGGTGTACTGGCCGCTCTTGTATTGGATCACGTCCGCCGTGTGGTTGGCGATAATGTCCATGTAAACCTTCAGCCCCCGCGCATGGGCCGCATCAACCAAAGCCTTGAATTCGGCATTGGTCCCGAAATGTGGGTCGACGCGGGTAAAGTCTGTGACCCAGTACCCGTGATATCCGGCGCTCTCCTGCCCCGGAAGGCCCTGAACCGGCTTGTTCTTGAATACCGGCGCCACCCAGATTGCGGTCGCACCAAGGCCTTGCAGATAGTCGAGCCGGGACATCAGCCCCTTCAGATCGCCGCCGTGGTAGAAGCCCTTGGCCGCAGGATCGAATCCGGTCTTGTACCGATCTCCTTTCAGGCCACCGGTATCGTTCTTCGTGTCGCCATTTTCGAAACGGTCGGGAAGGAGGAAGTAGATCGTCTCCCCCGCTGCTGGTCGCGCGCGAACTTCAGCAATCGGAACATCGGCAAGTGCCGACTGCGCCACGCAGAACGCCATCAGAGATGCGGCAACGAGTTTACGCACGGGCTGGACCCCTTCCACGGTCAGAGCGCACCTTACACTGCATTGCGTTGCAATCCCGCGCAAGCAGGGTGGAGGGGGCGGGATGAGGCCGCCCCCTCCGAGGGAACCATCAGAACTTGTAGTTGAACCCGGCCATGAAACGGCGGCCATAGGTCTGGTAGTTGCGGATCTGCAGCGGCGCACCGTTATCGACCGAGACGAACGGTTCGTCTGTCAGGTTCTGGCCCTGCAGGAACAGCGACAGACCGTTGAGCGGGCTGCTCTCCTGGAAGTCATACCCGATCTGCGCATCGACAATGGTCTCCTTCAGCGCGCGGCGCAGTTCACGCTCGCCACCGAAGCCAACGAAGATGCCCTGGAACGACGAGCGATAACGGGCCGAAACGCGGGCGTTGAACCCAGCCTTTTCGAAAAACAGCGTGCCCGAACCAACCCAGCGCGAATAGTCCGGCAGATCCATGGAGTCCGCGTTCGGTCCCGGCTTGATCGAGGTCTTGGTGTAGCCGAGGCCGCCGGTGAAGCCGAAGCCTTCAAGCGCGGGTGTGATCACATCAAACGGCAGGGTGCCTGCCAGTTCCACGCCGTAGAGTTCACCGCCAGTGCCGTTTACCGCCGTCGTAATTGTGCCCACGAAATTGGTGATTGGCACGGGTGCGACCACGGGCAGGCCGCTGTAGTCGAACGGCACGACATCGCGGTAGATGTAGTTGTCGAGCTTCTTGTAGAACATCTGAACCCCGACATAACCCTTGCTGCCGAAGTACTTCTCGATGTTCAGATCCGCTGCCCAGGCGCGATAGGGTTCCAGCTGCGGGTTGCCGCCATTGCCGGTGATCACACCGCTGTTGACGTTGTAGCTGTAATCGAGGCTGACTTTCATGTCTTCGAAACGGGGGCGCTGGATTTCGCGGGCCGCAGCAACGCGGACCACCCAGTCTGCGGGCAGACGGAAGTTCAGGTTCATGCTGGGCAGGAAGTCCCAGTAGCGCGCACCGCGCGTCACCGGCACCAGACTGGCCGAGGCAAGGTTCTGGAACCCGCGTGATTTCTGTTCGGTGTTCTGCGCCAGCAGGCCGATGTTGCCGTCCATCTCCACCGCGCCGAAAGCAGCCTTGAGATCGCCCTTTATGTAGATCGACATGACCCGCTCGGTCACCGAGTAGGCCTTGGCCGGAACGTCCTTGCTGGTGTTCGGCGTCAGGACATAGACGCCGTCTTCAAGCATCGCGAAGGGATCGTAACCGATGATCGGACCGACACCGATGAAGCCCAGATCGGTCGCGCCCGTGCGGTACTTTTCCGGCACTGTCAGCGACTTCGCGCCACCGGCAAGGTTGAGGAACGATTCAACCGGCGTCTTGCCCTTCGTGCGATCAACATAGGCCGTGCCGACCGTCAGCTTTGACAGGAAACCGCTCTCCAGTTCCTTGCCCACCTCGATCTGGAAGCTCTTGATCTCATCGTCGATGATGCGATCGTTGTAGTACCCTTCCTGCGAACCCAGCGGTGCGCCAGCGCCCCAGCCCAGCGGATCGGTCAGCACAATCGTGTTGTAGTTGCCGTAATCCAACGTGTTGCTGGTGAACGTAGTGCCGGTAGGACCGCTCACGAATGTCAGCGTATCGGCAGCGCCCACGCCAGCGCCCGGCCCTGTCCCGGCGTTGGTCTCCAAAGTCAGCTCGCTGCGGTCGGTCTTCGAATAGCCGAAATCGAACGACGCCGACCAGCCATCGTCACCGGTCCAGTCCGCATTGAAGCCGCCCGAAAAAATGTCGGACCGGCGTTCATAGCCGTGATTGTTGACCACGGCCTCGACACCGGTGAAAGTGCCCTGCGTGATCAGATTGCCATTGGTCTGGATGCCCGCTGTCGACAGTTGCGCCGGGCTGAACGCCAGCGGAAACTCGACGCCGCGCTTGATCTGCTTGTCGGTAAACTTGCCGTAGAAGCCATCAACCGTCAGCATCAGTTCGTCCACCGGCTTGAACTGAACAGTGCCCTGGATGCCGAGCCGCTGGAGCTGGGTCGAAACACCAAAGGGCTTCATTCCCCCGATGACCTTGGTGCCATTCGGCGCATCGGCATAGCCCCAGGCCTCGAATTCCTGCGCCTGATACGGCTCGTCGGTATATGCCGCAGACAGCGCCACACCAAGGCGGTCTTCCATGAACTGACCAACATAAGTGCCTGTGGCGCGATAGCCGAATTCGTTGCTGTCAGCGTTGACCTTGCCCAGATCGGTGTAGGTGCCGCGTCCGCCGAAAGAGACCAAACCCTTGCCGAATTCCAGCGGGCGGATCGTCTTGATATCTACCGTGCCGACCAGGCCTTGATGCACAAGGTTGGCCTGCGGTGCTTTATAGACATCGACGCGGCTGACGATTTCCGAGGGGAACTGGTCGAACTCGACATTGCGCTGTTCGCCGGTCGACGTTTGCGGGCGTCCGTTCAGCGTGGTCGACGACAGGTCGGCGCTCGACCCGCGAATGGCGATGGAGTTGGCGCGGCCAAACAGACGCTGGGTGGTCAGGCCCGGCAGGCGGGCGATCGATTCACCGATCGATGCATCGGGCAAGCGGCCAATGTCCTCAGCCGAAACCGATTCCACGATCACCGATGAGGTCTTCTTGGTGTTCACCGCCGTGGCCAAGGAGGCGCGGAACCCGGTGACGACGATGGCTTGCTCTTCACCTTCTGGCGCGGCCTGTGGTTCTGCCGTGGCGTCTTGCGCCAACGACGGACTGGCGACGAGGGTCATGGTCAATGCTGCAAGCGAAGCGCCCGCAATTGCGGTGAATGTGCGAATAGCCATGTTGAATCTCACTCCCCCAAGCCGGACATTTCCGGCCTCGAAATCTGGTCGATGTATCGTGATGCGAAGGACGGCGCCGCTGAGCCGGGCTTCCGTTCGAATCCGGTTTTAAGGGAGAGAGCGGCGATGACGAATATGGCATACGTATACTATGCGTAATTTGGTTTCAGATGAAGCTTTCTTGCCACGCAGCGGACCCGCCCGAAAATCCCGATAAATCGGCACCTTCACACCGGTATTGCACGGTCGCAGACTCCTGATTGCATGAGTGGAACTTCACGCATACACTCTTGGCCAGCCAGCTTCGGGACCACACCGGGCGGCGGGAGAGACGGGGATATGGGGCGTCGGCCATCGAACAAGCCAACCAGCTTTGACATTGCCTATCTTGCAGGGGTTTCGCAGCCAACGGTCAGCCGTGCGCTGCGTGGCAGCAAATCGGTCAGCATAGCCACCCGGCAGAAGATCGAGGCCATTGCCCGCCAGCTCAACTATACGGTGGACAAGAACGCTTCGTCATTGCGCTCTCAACGGTCAAACACACTGGCGCTGCTGTTCTTTGAAGACCCGACGCCCGATGAATCGAACATCAATCCGTTCTTCCTTGCCATGCTCGGGTCGATCACCCGGCACTGCGCCAACCGTGGGCTGGACTTGCTGATTTCATTCCAGAAACTGGATGACGATTGGCACAAGCGCTATCAGGATAGCCACCGCGCCGATGGCCTGATCCTGCTCGGCTATGGCGACTACACTGCCTACGAGCCGCGCCTGCGCCAGTTGCTGAAATCCGGTACGCACTTCGTGCGCTGGGGTTCGGTCGATGCAGGGACGATCGGCGCAACCGTCGGCTCTGATAACTTCGGCGCGGGGCGGATGGCCGGGGAGCATTTGCTGGCACGCGGGCGCAGAAAAATCGCCTTTCTGGGCCAGGCGGATTCACACTACCCAGAGTTTGAGCAGCGCTATGCAGGCCTTGCCAAGGCGATCACTACAGCCGGGCTGGAGCCAGACCCCAACCTGATCGTCGATGCCGTATCGGACGAGGAAGTCGGCTACAAAGCCGCCCACGAACTGCTGGCGCGTGGTATGCCCTTTGACGCCGTGTTCGCCGCGAGCGACCTTATCGCCATTGGCGCGATGCGAGCGATGGCCGAAGCTGGCCTGAATGTGCCCAATGACATTGCGGTTGTCGGCTTTGACGATATCCCGACCGCTGCCTTTACATCGCCACCGCTGACCACGCTGATGCAGGATATTCGGCTCGCCGGCGAGGCATTGGTCGAAAGCGTGCTGGCGCAGGTTGAAGGTCGCGCCCCCAATCCCCGCGTGTTGCCAGCCCGGCTGGTGGTCCGCGCCAGCAGCGGCGGTTGATCTTCCAGCTCGCAATTTTTGGTATTCGTATGCGCATCGATTGCAGCGCCGTGCGGATTCTGCGACGTCGCGTTGCATGAAGCCACAAGCATGGTCGCGCCAGACGGCCAGCAGCGCCGTGATCGGGGAGTAGAGATGACCACATATTCCGGCGCCTTCGCCCCGCCCAAGCCGCGGCAGAGCTTCTGGGGCCTTTGGAATATCAGCTTCGGCTACTTCGGGATCCAGCTCGCCTTCGCGCTGCAGAACGCCAATGTCAGCCGGATTTTTCAGTCGCTCGGCAGCTCGGTTGATGACCTGGCCTTCCTGTGGATTGCAGGGCCGGTCACTGGCCTGCTGGTGCAGCCACTGATCGGCTACTACTCGGACCGCACCTGGGGGCGCCTTGGCCGCCGCCGTCCTTATTTCCTCGCCGGAGCTGTGCTGGCTGCACTCGCACTGATCGGCCTGCCCAACGCCGGCCTGCTGCTGTTTGCGGCGGCTTTCCTGTGGATGCTGGATGCTTCGCTGAACGTTGCGATGGAGCCGTTCCGCGCCTTTGCCGGTGACATGACGCCCGATGATCAGCGCGCGCAGGCCTTCGCGTTCCAGACGGCGTTTATCGGTGCAGGAGCAGTGCTGGGCAGCCTTGCTCCCGCATTGTTCAACTGGCTTGGCATTGCCAACACCGCACCTGACGGCGTGATCCCGGCATCAGTGCGCTACAGCTTCTACCTTGGCGCGGTGGCCATCGTGCTGAGTGTGGGGTGGACCGTTCTGCGCGTGCGCGAATATGCGCCGGATGAAATGGCCGCGTTTGAAGGCACCAGCGCGAACCCGGATGTTGTGCAGCATGAGCCGCTGGTCCACCCACGCACCGGCCCGCTGTGGGTTACTGCTGGTGGTGTCCTTCTGGCGCTGGTTGCTGCGTTTCAGCTCGATAAGCAGCTCTATGTTCTGGGCAGCGGGCTTGCGCTCTTTGGGGCAATCCAGATCGGCGTTCGCGCCACGTCTGCCAAGGGTGCTCTTGCCCACATCGTTTCCGATCTTGCGCAGATGCCTGTGCAGATGAAGCAACTCGCCTTTGCGCAGTTCTTCACGTGGATCGGCTTTTTCATCGTGTGGATCTACACTACCCCGGTCGTCACCGCGCAAGCCTTTGGCGCGACCGACACTGCAAGCGCCGCCTACAATGAAGGCGCAGACTGGGTCGGCGTGATGTTTGCGTTCTACAATGGGGTGGCCATCGTGGTGGCCTTCCTCCTGCCAGCCCTTGCAAAGCGCATCGGCAATGCCGGTACACACGCCGTTGGGCTGCTGTGCGGGGCCGCCGGGTTCATCGGCCTCTTGCTGATGCGTGACCCTGTCATGTTGCTGTTGCCGATGGTCGGCATGGGCATTGCCTGGGCTTCGGTCCTGTCGATGCCATATGTGATCCTCACCCGCGTGTTGCCGCCCCGCAAGTTCGGCATCTACATCGGGATATTCAATTTCTTCGTCGTCATACCCCAGCTTGTCGTTGCCACACTGATGGGTGGCATCATGCGCAGCTTCTTCCCCGGAGAGCCGCGCTGGACGATGCTGGTAGCCGCATTGATGATGGCATTGGCGGCTGCGGCGATGATGCTGGTTCGCGAAAATTCAAAGGATGTTGCAGCATGAGCGGGCAAGGTTTGATCGGTGCGGTGGAGGCAGGGGGCACGAAGTTCGTTCTCGCGCTCTCAACGCAGCAAGGCGAAATCCTTGCCCGCACGCGTATGCCCACCAACACGCCCGGCGAAACCTGGCTCGCGATGAGGGCGTTCTTCGAACAGGCTAGCGCGGAACATGGGCCTATCGACGCATTCGGCGTGGCAAGCTTTGGCCCGATCGACATTGACCCTGCCTCACCGGCCTACGGCACCTTTACCACCACGCCAAAGCCCGGTTGGGCAGGCGCGCGATTCCATGATGCTCTGGGCCAGTTCGATGCTCCGATCATGGTGGATACCGATGTGAACGGCGCAGCAATCGGCGAATGGATGGCGGGCGCAGGGCAAGGTTGCCGGACGCTGGCCTATACCACCATCGGCACCGGCATCGGCACAGGCGTTGTGCGCGATGGCCGATCCTTGATGGGCATATCACACTTCGAAAGCGGCCACATCGTGGCCCCGCGTGATCGTGTTCGCGATCCCTTTCCCGGCATCTGCCCCTTCCACGGCGATTGCCTTGAAGGTCTGGCTTGTGGCCCTGCGATCGAGCGCCGCTGGGGCAAGAGCCTTGACCAACTGGGGCATGACGAAACCAAGCTGATCGCCAGCTATATCGCGCACCTCGCCAGTACGCTGGTGCTACTGCACATGCCCGACAGGTTGATCTTTGGCGGTGGCGTCATGAAGGCACCGGGACTGGTGGAAGCAGTGCGCCGCGAGACTGCCGCAAAGCTGAATGGCTATATCAGCCATCCACGTCTGGACGAGGGTCTGCAGAGCTACATCGTCACGCCCGGTCTTGGCGATGACGCGGGCATCACCGGCGCAATCGAACTTGGACGTCAGGCACTCGCCAAGGGATAACGCACCGTCAGCGCACCTTCGCCGCGCAGGCCGAATGCCTCCCCGGCAAGGCGATGCTGCAAGGTCAGGCAATCCGCGCCCTTGCTCGCCAGCACCTCGATGCTCCCGCTGTCGAGCCAGATTTCAATCGGCTCATCATCGGTCACCGTAATGGTCGAAGTATGGTCCAGTTGGGGCGTCACCGGATCGCGGCGGATCACGTGCAGGAGGCCAGCGGCAAACGCACATTCCAACGTGCGGCCGGCATCATCTGCAAGTGTAAACTGCCAATCCTCACGCGCAGGTGCTTCCACCAAGGCCGCTCTCCCCAGTGGTCTGCATCCATCGCCAAGTGCCACGATCTCTGCTGCGGCAAACTGCGCGCGGCAAGATGGTTCCACCGTCTGCACCAGCGTGAGCGTAGCGCCGACGCGCCTCAGCGAAAGCCGACGCGGCAAGCTCATCGCCCCTCTCCAGCCCTGCTTCGGCAAATGCTTTTGTACCGCGTGATTGCCCATCCACCCGATCCATGTGGGGCGGTCCCCGCCATCGCGCGGATCGGTCCAGCCAATCGCAGCATAGAATTCGTCGCCATGATCGGTGACCTGCCATTCCGTTTCAGGCGTGAATTTTGTGCCATCGAAGCGCCCGACACGGTAAAGTGCGCCCGATCCCGGTGCGCCGGAAAGCACATCAACTTTAAAAATCCAGCGCATTTCCCGCGATCCCTCAATGGGCAGTTTGATCAGGAACGGACACTCCCAGAGATGGCCGGGCGCTCCATCGCGAGCAATCTCGGAAAGCTCGTGCCAAACCTTCAGGTCGGTCGAGCCGTAGATCAGCGCCCGGTTCTCATCAGACAGCACCACGACCATGATCCACTGCCGCGAAGGCTCGTGCCAGAACACGCTGGGATCGCGGAAATCGGCCATTTGCCGGTCCAGCACCGGATTGCCAGCAAACTTCGTGAATGTCCTCCCACGGTCAGTGCTGGCGGCAATGCATTGGATCTGGAGCGCCCGGTCTGTCCGCGCGCCGGTGTAGACTGCGATCATCGCATCCTTGCCAAACCCGGCACCACCTGAATGGTCGATCACGGCAGAGCCGGAGAAGATCATCGTGCTGTCTTCTTCGGCCAACGCCACCGGCAATTCCTGCCACCGCGCCAGATCGCGGCTGACGGCGTGGCCCCATGACATGTGGCCCCACTCCTCACCGAACGGGTTGTACTGGTAGAACATGTGCCATTCCCCATCCTGCCAGACCAGGCCGTTGGGATCGCTCAGCCAATTGGCGGCGGGAGCAAAGTGATAGCGCGGTCGCATTTCAGGCTTTCATGTTGGGGATCACGTCGAAGGCGATCGTCATGCGCTCGCCATCGGTGAACGGCACGGTGCCGTGCCACATGGTGGAGGGGAACAGCGCCAACCTGCCCGGCTTGGGCACCACCTCGCCATAGGGTTTCAGCGCAAGGTGCAGTTCCGGCGGCGGTGCGCCGAACTGCAAGTGCCCCGCAGGTGGCGCACCCAAATCCTTCGCGTTTGGCACCGTGACGTAGAGCGCAGAACTGATCCAGCCCATCGGGTGGGTATGGACGGAGTGGAAGCCGCCCGGTCGCAGTCGTACAGACCAGCTTCCTGCAAACAGGAAACGTCCCCGTGGCGCGGCCAGCAACGGGTGTGCCGGATCGGCCTGCGGCAGGTCATCGATGTAGTGCCGCACCGCCGCTTCGATCTTTGCTCGGGCGTTTGCGATTACCGGATCGATGCGCAGCAACAAGGGCCGCTCCGTCTGCGTGCCACCACGAACCGACTGTTCGTGCCATGGTTGCTGCATCGTGTGCAGCCGCCGCAGGGTTACTGCGAGATCGTCAAGCTCCACCGCCGTGAAATCCAGATCGAAGCTGCGCACATCGCGCATCCCGCCGTCCAGCCAATCCGCCCGAGCATCGCCCAGCAAACGCCACGCGAGCGAGAGATAGGACCAGAACGCCCGCATCGCCCGCGTACCCATATGCCGCACGCAGACATCGCGTGCCCGTTCAACCTGACCACCGCGCAGGAAATGCCGCACGCGCGCAAGGTCCAGCCCAACGTCCTGCACATGCTCCACCTGATCGAACAGCGCAGGATCACACGCCCCTTCCCCGCTTTCGCTGGCGATAAACAGCTTGCCCAGCAGCGACGCCTGCCGCTCACCCAGCAGCGTTTCCGCGTCTGCAATCACATGACGCGCAGCATCCCAATCCTTCGCCGAGGCAAGGACGTGAAACCACGCCATGCGCAGGCCAAAATTGCCCGGATCGCGCGCGATTGCTGCGGCAAAGCTGCGTGCGAAGTCAGCATCTCCGGCAGTTGCCCGCATTCCGCAAAGGCAGCGATGCCCGTCGATCCAGGCGGGGTTTTCTGCAAGGATCTGTTCGAGAAGAGCCTCGCCCTCTGCCTGCCGCCCTTCTGCTGAAAGAGCTGTCGCTCTGCTGCGCTGAAGATCGATCCGCGCAGGCGAAAGTTCGGCTGCGCGCGCATAATGACCGGCTGCGCGCAGACACCACCGTGAAGTCCTCGACTGCGATGGTCTCAAGGCCGAGATCGAGTGTGCCGGCCTGCTGGGCGGCATCGATGCGCGCTTCGACCAGCCCCATGAACTCGTCAAAGATCGCGTTCTGCAAGGCGATAGGAAGTGCAAGGATGCGATTGAGCCAACGCTGGATCGAGGGCAGGTCATCGACCATTGAACCGTCGGGTGCTTCGATCCGGAGGCCCGTCAGCTCCTGAAATCGTCCAAGGCTGACCGCTTCGAGCTTGCCGGTGAACAACAGGCCGAACCAGCGATGGAGCGCTTCCTTGGCGTAGATGCTTTCGAGATTGTCAGCGGGATCGAACAGGTTCTGCCCGCCGGTCTGGCGCTGCCCGCGCGTCAGAGCGCCAAGACTGTCCAGTCGCCGCGCGATAGTCGAGATGAACCGGAGCTCGCCGCGCACGTCGGTGGTCACCGGCCTGAACAGCGGGGCTGATGCCTGGTTGGTGCGATTGGTCCGGCCAAGCCCCTGGATTGCGGCGTCCGCCCGCCAGCCCGGCTCGAGGAGGAAGTGGACACGGCGGGCCTGGTTCCTCGCGGTAAGATCAGCGTGGTAGCTGCGCCCGGTTCCACCGGCATCGGAGAAGACCAGGATACGCTTGGCGCCGTCCATGAACGCCTGGGTCTCAGACACGTTGGCGCGCGGCGACCGCGATTGGAGCTTCTGACGACCGTCGCGGCCGACGATGAGCCGGCGTGTACGACCGGTGACTTCCGCTACCTGTTCGACGCCGAAGCGTTCGATGATGGCATCAAGCGCGGTGGCAATCGGCGGCAAGGCGCAGAGCTGTTCGATCATCCGGTCGCGCGCGGCAAGCGCAGAGCGGCAGAGCACCGGTGCGCCTTGCTCGTCACTCATGGGCTCTGAGCGAGGATTGCCGTTTTCGTCCGTGAACACCGCCATCAGGCGGACAGGAAAGCTTTTGGCGAGATAGTCGATGACATATTCTTTGCAGTCGCAGTTTATGTCGAGCGTGGCGGCAGGAGGCGCAGGTTTTCTTCGGTTTTCCATGATTTCACTCCAGATAACTACGGTTCCG